>JAJDEK010000435.1 GCA_029259875.1 Planctomycetaceae bacterium | reverse complement strand
TAGTCCGACATCGGCGATTAATTTTAATTCGAGTGAAATGTCGCGATGCTCTCCTGGCTTCCCTGCCTCAAACTCACGCGGCGCCTGATGAGTGGCGGTCGCAAAATGACGATTTCCACGACCTCCATGCCCGCCTTTCGCTACGACAACACGGTCACCGCTCTGTTTCATATCACGTAAGAGATGCCCTCGTTTGCTATCTAGTACCAAAGTACCTGGTGGAACCATGATAACAGCATCCTGACCACTTCTTCCTGTTTTCAGAGTCCCCTGCCCGTGACATCCACGTTCGGCATTCCAATGTTTGTGACCAATGAGATTCGACAAACTACTTACATTCTCATCTGCAAGTACAACGACATCTCCGCCACCACCCCCATCCCCACCATTGGGGCCGCCACGAGGCACGTGCGCCTCTCGTCGGAAACTGGCACAACCATCTCCGCCATCACCGGCTTTACAATAAATATCTACACGATCTACAAACATAATTATCCGTCTACTGTTACTTTTCTATCTAAGATCAAATAGCACAAGAGGTTCCGAGATTCATTTCATGAGAAAAAATGAATTCGCCATAGAGGTCACAGAGTTCTTGTTCTTTTTAGAACAGGTATGGCAAATATAGTGAGACAGAAGTAACTATCAATCACTAAATTATCACAGGCAAAAAAACATTGTAGATGGTCTTATTTAAAATACGAGTGTCGATTCGTGCATTCTTCTACAATCCCTGTCATGAATTCATTACGGCAACGGTTATACTGCCAATCATTGAAACGAATACAAGTGAACCAAAGCCGATAAGCCATTTTGAGATAGTCACTTACGCTAATTCAATGCTTCTGAACTTGGATTGACGCGTTTTGAGGGTCCTTTTATACTTCCGCTCCCCTGAAAATGCCCGCAAGGATGCGACAAAGGAATGGTGTGATGAGTTCTCTACCTGCAAGGTCGGTAATCGAGTTTTCTCAGTTTGACCAATTACGTGATGCGCGCGAAATCATTTTTTGCGAAGCGGATGCGTTGCGCCAGATGGGTCGTGCCCTGGGAACTGAATTCTGCGACGCCATCGATTTAATTCTATCCCGTAAAGGAGCTGTCATTTTAACGGGCATGGGAAAAGCAGGGCTTATCGCACAAAAAATCTGTGCCACACTTTCATCAACGGGCACACGTTCACATTTTCTACATCCGGCAGAAGCCATTCACGGAGACCTGGGTTGTCTTCATGCTGATGATACCATAATCGCGATTTCCAACAGTGGTGAAACAGAAGAACTACGACGTTTAATACCACTCGTCCAGAAAATGAAGATCCCCCTGATTGCTATCACTGCCCGTGAAACAAGTACCCTGGGACGGGCATCTCAGATCGTACTGTGTTTGGGAGATTTAAAAGAAGCAGGCTCACATCAGTTGGCGCCTTCAACAACGACCACCGCTATGCTCGCTATGGGAGATGCATTATCTCTTGTGATCAGCAAAGCACGTGGGTTTACCCCATTACAATTTGCAACATTTCATCCCGGAGGAAGCCTGGGACGGCGTCTGACTAAAATCAATGAAGTCATGCGTGACCGCAGAGAAGTGCGTGTCACCAGTGAAACGACTTCCATTCGCGAAGCCTTCATTCAATTGAGTTGTCCCGGTCGCCGAAGTGGGGCTGTGATTATTGTAGATGGATTAGAACAGGTCACCGGTATCTTTACCGATAGTGACCTCGCCAGACTACTCGAAGAACGACGCGAAGGACAACTGGATCGTCCCATTTCCGAAGTTATGACCGCCGAGCCTACGACCATTCAGTCCGATGCTTCATTGGAAACAGCCATTACTTTACTCAAAAATCGCAAACTAAGCGAACTGCCTGTCGTAAATCAACAACATCACTTAGTAGGTCTTATCGATATTACCGACGTCATTGGTTGGCAACCACAAATTGAATCAACTGAAGTGAACGATCAAGCCGGGTAAATCGGACTCTCATTTTCCTTTCAGTACACCACATCCTTTTTTAGAAACGATCTTTCAATTTCTATGGCCGGAGCCATTCAGCATAATCAGAATGGATTATTTGACCGCTTGATAGCCAGTCGGCTGTTGTTGATCTGGGTTACAACAGCTTCACTGACGGGTGCGTATCTGGTTTATGCGCAGACTATACGGCTTGTGATTAAAGAAAAAGTGATTCGCCGCGAATTTCCTAAAGAAGTCATTGCTTCTCCCGCTTATGCAACGGGCAACAATGAGAGAGCCAAAACATATCTTCCGGAAAGTCCCTGGGCAGCTGATGCACGGTATCAGTTCCAAGATGAAAATGTCTTCATCTATACCGAGAAATGGGAACAGGAAGAGGAAAAAAAAGCAGCTCGCTTAAAACCGTTTGCGATGTTGATGTTCGACCAGAAAAAAGGGGAATCTGTACAACCTTTTGCGTTAATGAGTCAAGAAGCACTCATTCGGTTTGAATTCCCTTTTGGGGTCAAACACACTGACCCCGGGCGGATGGTCGCTGGCTCTTTAGAAGGCAATGTAAAAATTACAGGACCCAATGGTCTAGTCATTTATGGACGCAATTTCTTCTACGATGAATCATCCATGAATATCTGGAGTGATCATGAAGTGCGTTTCGCGTATGAAAACCATTGGGGCCACGCGCGAGGCATTGAAATGAAACTGATCCCTTCTGCCACTAAACCAACAGAACTCAAGCCAGCTGCAGAAGGAATCCGAGAAATCGTACTACGGCGTGACGTGCACATGGAACTTGCATTGAAAAAAAAACAAGAGCCATCAAAAAACGGAAAACCAAATTTTGCCACAGTGGACAGCACTGGGAGCTTTACGTTCAACCTGGAAACGAATCAGGCAACGTTTACAGACAACGTTCGCGTTCATCAACGAACCAGTTCATATCAGGCTGATCGGCTAGACTGTGACAAACTACAATTGCAATTTGTTCGAAAAGAAGAAACAGAGAGTCCAACGATAACCCAAAAAACGTCTGACAAACCTGGCCTTGATCACTCTAGCGGTAATTTACAATTTCAAGAACTCGTTGCTACTGGCAGTAATGTCACACTCATCTCCGAAGAAAATCAATTTTCTGGCACGATGACGCGGCTCTCCTATAACGAAGAAACCAAAACCATCGTCCTCACAGACAAACGAAATGTTCGCATTTTACAGCAATCTTCAGAACTCCTATGTCCTGAGATTACTATTATTCAAAACCAGGAAGGCAAGTTAGAAACAATTACTTGCAAAGGAGCTGGTCGGGTCATATTCCGAGATGCTAAAACAGGCCAGTTAACCAGGGCTCAATGGGCCAAACAGATGAAAAAATCGGTCGATCCACAAAACGGACTAGAAATGATAGAACTGGAAAAACAGTGCATTGTCAAACAACCGGCTGAAAAGTTTGCACTCGCTGCGCAAATAATACGTATATGGCTAAAAGGTGATCTCCCTTCTTTGAAAAAAATTGATCAAAAAAGACAAGGATTGAGACAAGGAGAATTGAACGACTCGCAAAAGATACAGAACAAACTCGATCCGTATAAAATGATCGCAGAACAAGATGTTGTCATTTCTAGCCCACAGCTCAGTGGATTCACAAAACGACTCGAAGTCTGGTTTGGCCCTGTGGCAACTCCGCAGTCAGCACCAAATGCTCCTATTGGAAATCAAACACAGCCACAGCAGACAACTCTCAAACAAGTCGCTTTTGCAGTTGAAGATCCGATCCCTTCATTAAAGTCTCCCCAATCGACGCGTACTCAGATTCTTGCTATGAATCAAAGCGGGCCTTTTTCGAACCCGCCTAAAAGAACGACTTCAACCAATAACAACCTACCTATCGATTCAAAAGAAGGACGGGCCAAGCTCCCGTCTCGCAGAAAATCTTCCGATCTCTTTGGTGAACAGCGCTCAAATAAACCACTCGAACCGGTAATTGTAAATGCGGATTTAATGACACTGCGTGTGGAAAAAAATGCACTCGGCGAAGCTGAAGTCGCAGAAGTTTGGACCAAAGGAAATGTCTCTGTCAAACAAATGCATGGTAAACATGAAAAACCACTGCATATCACCGGCAATCAGATACACATTCAGAACAAAGGCAGCAATGATCAAGTGGTACACGTCATTGGTAACCCTGCCAAAGTCAATGAACGGGGTTTCTTGATTGAAGGGGAGGATATTTTTCTTTATCGTCTCGCAAACCGAGCCGAAGTCCAGGGAAAAGGAATGTTATTGCTCCCTGTGCGTGGCGGTAGTCGATCTGCTACCGGATTACTTTCAGGGGCAGAAGGCATTACAAAAGAGCATAGTCCAACTAAAATGGAACAGAGTGATCTAGCAGATGAGCCCGACGAACTTCTGGAGATACATTGGGACAAAGAAATGGTCTTTGATGGACTGACAGCGAATTTCTTCGGAAAAGTCAGAACCAATATGGGAGACAACCGGCTGCGTTGTCAGGAAATGGAAGTCATTCTATCTGATCGAGTTTCTTTTACCGAAAAAAATTCGAGTGAACAGAATTCGAAAGTTCATTTCATTACTTGTCGAGATGGAGTGGAAGTTGAAAGTAATGAATATCTGCAGAATCAACTAATCGGAATTCGCCGCGCCAGTTTCTGGCAGATGAATATCGATCAGGAAACTGGCAATGCCGAAGCGCGCGGTCCTGGCTGGTTAATTTTGTGGCGACGAGAAAATCCCGGACAACCTAAATCTCAAACAAAAGTCTCTCAAGCCAACCAGCCACAAAAGACCGATACAGATAGCTGGACTTACACGCGGATTGATTTTAACGGCAAAATGGAGGGCAATGTTTCGGAACGAAGTACGAACTTTGACGATCGAGTGCAGATTACTTATGGAGCTGTCAAACGGCCTCTGGATACCATTAATCCCAACAAACTTCCTCCCCAGGCAGGATGGATGCGTAGTAATAGTTTGAAACTCATTCAACATGAAATTACCGGTCAGAAAAAGAAATTTATTTCGGTTTTAGCAAAAGGAAATGCAGAACTGGAAGGGAATACACTCATCAAGAATAAGCGTAATCCTATGAATCAATCCTTTATTGCGCGGGCAGATACGATCAGCTTTGATGAATCGAAGGACTTGTACAGAATGCGTTCCTTTGGAAACCGTAAAGCAACTCTTCGCCGTTATTCAAAGGGGGGCAATGGACC
>JAJDEK010000434.1 GCA_029259875.1 Planctomycetaceae bacterium | reverse complement strand
CTACAGATAACAGGCAATTCGATCATGCCGATGCTGACCTATTTCGGCAATCCGATTACAGAACATTTTCCAACCCACGCCGAGCAGTTTAATCAAAACATTAACGGTTTAAGCTGGACCTCGGCGAATATGGCTTGGCGTAGCGTCGATCTGTTTCAGGATTATATGGCGGTTGCTAGCCTGTTCGCGATTCAGGCTGTCGACTTACGTGCCGAGCAAGAATTGGGGCATTACGATGGGCGGGCCTTATTACAGGAATCTCTGGTGCCGATTTACGATGCCATCTATGCTGTCTGTGAAGAAAAAATGGGGCAAAAGCAGCCTTTCCTGGGACATGACGATAGCCGCTGGTTAGAAGCAGATTTGCAGATGATTAAGCAAGGCCTGCAACCAGGCAAAGGATTAATTTCCGCGATCAAGCCGCTTGTTGAGTCATTCAAAACGGCTTTTCAAGTTTAATTTTCAAGCACTTTTATCACAAAAATGATTGCAGAGACGTCATGAATATCTGTGAACACTTGACAGTGCCGGCACAAATTTTTCCTGAACGTGAAGCGCTCATCTTTGATGGGAACCACTACACGTATGCCGCTATAGAAGGTTTAAGCAGTCACGCGGCTTGCTACTTGCAAGACTTGGGCGTTCAACCGGGGGATCGAGTCGCGATTGCGTTGCCGAACACGCCCGCGTTTGTGGTTTGGTATTATGCCGTGTTGCGTGTCGGTGCGATTGCTGTTTCTGTGAGCACACGACTGACGCCACAAGAAATTCGGTTCATTGTTGAAGATTGTACTGCTGTAGCACTGGTTGTCGTCGATTCCACATCGCCCGATTTACAATCGCAGATGCCAACTTGTATGCAGCATTTGGTTCCGGTCTCTGAGGCTGGTGACAAAATTTCTGACGATTTGCTCAAAGTGAGTGATTCCGGATCACACGATATCTATCCGACCGAACCAGATGATCCCGCGGTCATTCTCTACACATCAGGGACAACAGGTTTTCCCAAAGGGGCAACGTTGTCGCATCAAAATGTACGAGCAACCGTGCATGCGTTTAACAACTTGTGTGGTTTGAACAAAGAAGATCGCATTCTGTGTAGTGTGCCTTTATTCCATTGTTATGGTCAGAATGCGTTGTTGAATTCAGGGTTTCATGCAGCAGCAACCATAGTTTTGCAGCAGCGTTTTGACTTGAATGAGTCGAAAAATTTGATCGCCGTCGAGAGGGTGAATAAGCTGTTTGGTGTGCCGACAATGTTTCAATTACTCGAAGAAACTTGCAGCCCCGATGATTTAAAAAGCATAAACTATTGCTTCTCAGCGGCAACAACCTTGCCACAAATTGTTGCCGAACGCTGGCAGCAGAAATTCAAAATGCCGATCTACGAAGGCTACGGTTTAACCGAAACGGCTCCTTTTGCCAGTTATAATCACCGTTTGAATTTTGTCCCTGGATCGATTGGAGCTCCCGTCGATCTGGTCGAGATGAAGGTGGTTCATACTGAGACAGGTGAGACTTGTGCTCCTGGCGAATTAGGGGAAATTGTGGTCCGCGGCCCCAATGTGATGCTAGGGTATTGGAATCGCCCTGACGATACTGCCATCGCGATCCGTGACGGTTGGTTTCATTCCGGAGATATTGGGCGGATTGATGAGCAAGGCTACTTCTATATTGTCGACCGTGTGAAGGATATGATTTCGATTGCGGGGCTCAAAGTATTTCCGGCGGAAGTGGAAAGAACAATACATGAACATGCCGCGATTGCAGATGTGGCTGTTGTTGGTATAGCCGATGCCATTTTGGGTGAGAAGGTCGTGGCGTTCATCGTACTTGCCAAAGATTTTCAACGTGATTCCAATTCGACTGAAGCTGAAATCATCGAACAGCTTTCTGAGTTCTGCCAGCAAAATCTTGCGAGTTATAAAATGCCTAAGCAGTTTTTGTTGATCGATGAATTACCGCGCAATCCTTCTGGCAAAGTGCTCAAGCGGATTCTCCGTGACCGTGCAGATTCAATGATCGCTGAGCAGCAACAAGAGATCCAAGTCAAAACGGACAAAGCTGATTCTGCTTCAACTGCAGCTACAAAGCCGGAAGGTTCGACTCAGGCAACTCGCTCTGTATGGGTGACAGAAATTCTGCAATCGCATCCGGCGAACCGACTGCGTGAAATTACCTCAATGCTACAGCAAGAAGTGCAACAGATGCTTCAAATGGACGAACTGCAAAACGCAGATGAACGGTTCATTGAAGCAGGACTCGATTCTTTACTGATTGTCGATTTGCAAGAACGTTTGAAACAACGACTCGGTCAAGCAGCCGATTTACCTGCAACATTGGTCTTTGATTACCCCAGCATTGCAGAATTGGCCGCCTTTTTATTAACGATTCTTGAGGGAATTCAAGCCAATGATCATTCAGATTGCCAAATTCCTGTGATCAGCGGGGCTCGTGAACGTACTGCCGACTTACCTCACGAAGCGGACCATTCTGTAAATTTGTCCATACGCGATTCCAATGAAACAACCGAATTACAAGCTGAAATAGAGGGGTTATCTGAAAAAGAAGCTTTGGAACAGCTAATTCGTGAATTGAAAAATTGAACATCGTTTCTAAAATCAGTTGCGGGTTAATAAAGAGTCTGTATTTGGAGAGCTTTATTTACCTGTTTATGTGATTGCCGCAAACAACT
>JAJDEK010000433.1 GCA_029259875.1 Planctomycetaceae bacterium | reverse complement strand
CAGAGTTAGAGAGATAACAATATTGTTCTGAATACTTTTAGTACAAAAGCATTCCTGATAATGTTTTTTATAAACGCAACGAATGGTCTTGCCTGCAATGGCTGACAGCAAACGATTAATAGACTAATCGTCCATGACGTCTTTCTCTTTTGCGTTGGCAATGCTATTCACCTTGCCTTCAAATTTTTTGGTCAGGTCTTGAACGTCGGTCTTTGTATTGTCGCGCTCATCTTCCCCCATGACCTTATCTTTTTCGGACTGGTCGGCGTGCTTATTTGCATCACGACGGATGTTTCTGATAGAAACACGGGCCTCTTCTGCTAATTCTTTCACACGCGAAACAAGCTGACGGCGACGCTCAGTGGAAAGAGGGGGAATATTCAAACGTACCACACGTCCGTCACTATTCGGTGCCAATCCGATGTTACTCGCTTGAATTGCTTTCGAAATCTCTCCCACCATTTGTGCGTCGAATGGGCGGATCAGAATTTGTTGAGGTTCCGGCACACTGACATTCGCCATTTGCTTCAACGGCGTCGGTGAACCATAATAGTCTACACGAATCGAATCCACGAGCCCGGGTGTAGCACGACCTGTTCGAATGCCTTGCAATTGACCTTGCAAAACGTGAACCGCTTTGTCCATTCTCTCTTCAGTATCGAGTAAAATTTCATCTTGGTCCATGCCACAAGTCCTTCGAATAGCCTGCTTTTCTGAGTAAATTTTTCAAGTGATGTTTTATCTCATTCTTAAGAAATGACTGTATTTCCCAAATCAGAATGTGAAAAAACACCACGTTCGATTCAAATAGCGAACTGATTTCCCTTGGATGAGAACAGATGCTGCACCGATTTTAGTTAACCGGGAGATAAAATCAAACCGTCAGGAACGAGAAAAACCAGCCGAAACTGGTCCGGCTGGTTTTTAAGAGTGTTTAGCGCAGTTCTCACTGAAAAATCATCACCATGAATGTTGTATCATGAAATGGGAGATTCTGCCCGCTCAATAATTCCGCTCAGATAAAGCAGGTTAATTTCAGCGGTCTCAGTAGATTGAAATCGTAGATTTTTGTTCTCAGCCTGCAGTAGATCACGACGACTGATTTGCCCTACCAAATAACCTCCATCACATACCACAGGCAACCTGCGTGCCGCTGTGCTGAGAAAGATTTGGGCAATCGTGAGCAAATCGGTATCTTTCGTAATCACGCGTGCCTCAGTATCCATGAACGGAAATATCTGGGAAGAGGGGAGTTGTTCGTAACTGGCCTTAATCAGAACTTCCATACAACATCGTTCAGAAAATACTCCCAACACTCTATTTTCTGCATCGACTACAGGAGCCCCTGAAATACGATGGCTCAATAACAGCCCAATTGCTTCTAGAACATCCATGTCCGGAGTTAAAGTGACTAACTTCGTTACCATAATGTCTTTTGCAAGCATTGGCTTGTCCATCGTGACACTCCCTGTAAAAAAATGATTTTAATCACATATGAAAATGAGACACACTACAAAAGAGATGATTTCAAAACGACTGAAGATGTGTGCTCTCACTTCGGAAATGAAATAACGTGAATGGCGTTATTGAAAAATCGAATGTGGGAAACCTTCACATTCTAACAAGAATCTCATGTGATCTCAAAAAGAATTCTGAGAATCAGGTACAAAGTCATCCTTTTTCAAACACACTATCTTCTTCTAAAGCAACAACTTAATGAATTCAGAAAAAAACACCTCCCACTACTTTTTTTACCATATTTCTGAATCATACAGTAAGAGTTAGAATGTCAGATCTACCAGAAGTGTGCTGATGTGCCTATAATCTGAGCTGATTATGAATAAGAGAAACATCTTCAGAAATTCTACAGCAGAAAACGGAAACGTCGCGGGCTGGCCAAATAATAGAAAATAGATCAAATGTCAAATAGAGTAGAAATTGACGGGGTTGGCCTGCACATGGGCCGTGCTGACCAGACAAGCAATGAATGGATCGGCCAGCATGAAGCATTAAAACAGCTACTGGCCTGCTGGCTCGTCATTGATGAAAAAGACATGCCGCTCACACCACGCCTGGTAGGCACACCGGGGATTGGTAAAACCTCCCTTGCCATCGCAGGTGCGCGAACCAGAGATCAAGAACTCTATATCTATCAATGTACGGCTGACACACGACCGGAAGACCTTCTAGTCACACCGGTACTCGCCGAGAGTGGCAAGATTGCCTACCATGCTTCTCCGCTGGTGACTGCGATGATTCGTGGCGCAATTTGTGTGCTCGATGAAGGCAACCGAATGAACGAAAAATCATGGGCCAGCCTCGCACCATTGCTTGACCACCGCCGTTATGTTGAGTCAATCGTCGCTGGCGTGACGATTCCAGCACATCCGGAATTTCGATGTGCCGTGACCATGAATGAAGATGAATCCACGTTTGAAATCCCTGACTATATTCTCAGCCGTCTGCAACCCAGTATTTCTCTGGAACATCCCAATCGGGAAGATGAAAAGATGATTCTGCATTATCATATTCCCTTTGCAGACGAGCATATGCTCGACTTGACAGTCGACTTTCTTCAGCAGTCGCACAGTTTGAAACTGGACTTCTCAACCCGTGATGGTATTAATGTTTTACGATTGGCGTTGAAGCGGGCTGCTCAAGATAAAGATCATCCTCTTAGCAAAGACGTTGTCTGGCTGGAATCACTCAAAAGCTGTCTGGGTGAGGATGCTTTAGATCTTGAGTCATTGTCTGAAAAACGAACGCAAAGCCTGGGTGGAAATATGATGCCAATGGGATTGGGAGATTTCTTTTTCTCACCGGACAACCCATTACATCCTGATCGTGAAGAAGACGACGACGATGATGAAATGGACTTTGATGATGAGCCAGATAAGTATTAGGCTAATACTACTTACATCTCGTAAGCAGTATTGTCGGCTCTAAGAGATCAAAAGATTGCCAATGACAGGCAAACTCCGTTATGGTTTCTGTGCAGCAACGGGTGGCTCTTCAAAGCTGAGTCTGATCTGGAATGGTTCAATCAGAATATTTTTTCTGACCGCATCAGGCACGATCCAGATTCGAGACCGATTGCTGCGTGACGTCTCCTTGAATACGACTTTCCCATTCCGTAGATCAACTGTTTCCAAATCAACCTCTGCTCCCTGTCTAGAGGGACGCCCACTATTTCTACTTCTTCCAAATGTGATCACCGGTAGATCAAGAAATTGCGAGAAATCAATTCCTTGTAATTCCAGTGGATGCGACCACATCAATTCACCCGTCTTGCGGTCTATGGAATACACCGTCCCATTAAAGCCGAATGAAGTCGCACTTAATGAACTATATGAAACACCTCTTTTCTTTTTAAACGGCTCACTCGCAAACAGTAAATACTGCCGTGAATTTTGCAGCATGAAAATACCTGTATGTTGAGCTGTAATCTTGTCTTTGACCTCAAACTTCTTTTCACCCGTCCTCAGATCTAGAAATGAAATGATTCCCTCGTCATCGATCAGCACGAGTTCATGATTTTGGCCAAGAGTATAGTTTGGCGTATCCAATATATGACTCCAAAGCTCCTTGCCAGTCGTTAAATCCTTCAATTGCAGGCGAAGTGTCTCTTTATCTTTTTTTTCTGTTAGTAAATATCGTTCAAAAGCAAATTTAGGAGATTCTCCTTCTTCAAGCTTAAATGAACGCAGCACCTCACCACTCTGACCACTTAAAACAACATAGCGTGAATTAGAGGAAAATGATTCAGAAGGAATCACGATCACATGATCTGCATCACCAAAATGTTTACTGCTGGTAACGATTCCCTGCCGCTTCCACAAAATTTTTCCAGTCAGCAATTCTGCTGCTATCAATTCGTTATCGATTTGATAAGTGATGAAC
>JAJDEK010000432.1 GCA_029259875.1 Planctomycetaceae bacterium | reverse complement strand
TCTTTGAGTGCGGCATCATCAATTTGCGTTCCCCGAAAATCAACTTCGATCACAAAATCATCTTTGTCTTTTTTCAGCTTAGCACCTGATGCTTTTAATGACTCTGCCAGTTTGACTTCTTCTGCGAGAACCTTTGTTTTAACAGGTTCTTTAGCTTTAGCAGTCACAGGGGTTTTCTCAGCAACAGGCTGTTTCTCTTCTGGCTTCTCAGAACATCCTGCAATAAGTGACAAAAATAAAGCGAGAATCACAATTTCCCGAAACGGTTTCATATCTCTTTCCTTCAATCGTAAATCTTAAACATGTACGTTAGAAGTTAAGCATACCGATTCTGTAATTTACTCAAAACCGACGGCGGGGAATCAATTCTCGATTTTGGAGAATTGTTTGTGAGAGACGCGACGAAGCAGTTATTCTTCCTGTATGTCAGCAGGCGGGGGGTAGACATGAAAGCGATCAGAGATAGTGACAGTAAATAGTCATTGAGCGATCATCTTTTAGTTTTTTTCAGTAATGCTTGCGATGATTTCAGTAGAGACTTGCTCTCCCAGAAAATCACTTCCTACTTGTTTAAAATGTACATCTCCCGGTTTGACATTATACTGTGTAAAACTTGATGAGACATGCGCATGCAAGTCGTTGATGATGATTCCATTGTTCGACATAATCACTTTGGCTTCTGCATTATATTTCTTTTCAATACCGGCAGTTGCTCCCCAGGGATTATTCTGTGGGATAGGGGTAGAGGTCGCCCAGATTAGTTTGGCTTTGGTCGCCTTCATTCTTTTTGTGATTGCTCTCAGATTAAATTTGTACTGATCAATGGAAATATTTCGAAAGCAGTCATGTAGCCCCCAGTTAAAGTGAATTACATCCCATTTCTGATTTCCGAGCCATTGAGATAATTGCATTACCCCTTTGCTTGACTGCCCAGCATTTTCTGGGATGCGGAGGACATTTGCTTTTCCGGCCAACCGTTTCCTAACCGAAACTGTGTAACCAATCGAAATAGAGTCACCAATGAGAAGGACTCGAGGTAATTTGGGATCTTCTTTGACATAAGACATTGCAGGAAGGTGTGCATAATTTTTGTCTACCAAAGCCTCCCATTTAAGTTGATCGGATGATTTGTCCGAAGCCGTCACCTTTTTGGGTTTTACATTTTGATTGAACTTCAGCGAGTAGAGATCGGCATCTTCCATTTCAAAGTGGATTTTAATTGGTTTCCCTTGCAGGCTGTTAACGCCTGAATCATTTTTCCATTTCACAATTCGGGCGATATGGTCACCATAAATGGGCTCGCAATCATCGAGTGTAAAACCGGGAATGGGTTTGCCGCTAGTGTCTTGAAGTTCAACTCGTATTTGACCGGCGGCACTGGTTGAATAGTTGATCTCAAGTTCATTACCTACAAATTTCAAAGGTTTCGTGGTAATCGATCCTCCTTCCAGCGGTGTGTTCACAGAAGCAATCCCATCAAGTCTGATTGTATAGCGGCGACCATTCGTAAGAAAAAATGACATCTCGGATGGCCCTGTCTGGTGGATGCCAATCGCAGCATAGTTGGCACGATTCGCCCAGCCACTTTTCCCAATGCCAGGTCGAATAAAGGACTGTGTAAATTCACGATCAAATTGAGCGCTCCCACGAGTGCTCATAAAGAGAATGTCAGTAGCGGCACCGCGTTTGGCCATAAACCTTGTCGGCATAGCAAAATAGATATGCGGTGCACGGAAATAAGGTTGGGTACAGGCAGTATAAAGGTGCTCATTAGGTAAATTGGCTTTCATTTCAACGAAGGGGGTCCAGTTAATAAAATCTTTTGACGTGGTGCGTGCAACGCCTCGATACCCTTTAATGAAACGACGAAAGTAACAGACATAAGCTTGCTCACTCTCCGACCAGAATGCATAATTCTGTGAGTCAAAATACTTGCCCCATTCTTCAGGAATGACTGGTTTTTCCTGAAGCTTTTTCCAGTGAATTCCATCAGGAGAGACAAACGCTTTGAGACCTCCCGGACCCCGTCGTTTTCGTACTTCCAGGTGTTGGTTGGGTTGGTATGCCAGTCCTCCCAAGGCCTTGTACTTTTCCTTGACTGGCACACCAGGCCGTGTGTCGATGAATGGTGTGAAATTATGAGTCACTAGAAATTCATTCATCAGTACGACATTCCCCTCTGGGAATGTCGGATGGTCTTTATAGATTCCTAGCTTTGGTTGTGTCCAATGAATGGCATCTTTACTTTCGGCGTAGAGTGTTACTTCACCTTCATGGTATTGTTCCCAACCTTTTTTCCAGTGATTACCCGGTTTGGTGTCCCCCCGGTAGTAGAACTGAAACTTGTTACCAGAGTTAAGTACGGTTGCATAATGGCCGTGCGGACGCGCAGGTGAAACTGGTAGCATGAGTTGAGGAGTGTGGAGTTTGAGCGTAGCGTCTTTTAAATCTCCTACAATCATGCGATCAACGAATAACTCCCGCCTCGAATTAATATCGATGACATCATCTTCGGCGAAAGAAGTACTGAATTGAATAAACAACAGTGCGTACAAAGTGAGAACTAGTTTCATTTGTTTACCTTCAATTGATTTCCGATTTCTCGTGTAATACTTAATCTAGATATAGTAAATGTGTTTTAATTTTTGAGTTAATATTCTCCGAGAGCATTTCCATCATTAATGGACCCAAGCCATGAGTAAGTTGTTCCATCCATGTTTTCGCTTAAAAATCGAACGTGTCCATCGCTAAATAAAAAATGAGCTCCGCCTTCATGCAAACTGCCAAATGATGAATTACCCGGTCCATTGATCAGGCTATTTGGGAGATTCCACATAAACCAGCCAATATGGTAGTAGCCATTGGTCACTGCAGGT
The DNA here is from genome assembly GCA_029259875.1 of Planctomycetaceae bacterium. Lineage (GTDB taxonomy): Bacteria > Planctomycetota > Planctomycetia > Planctomycetales > Planctomycetaceae > Gimesia. The sequence goes on along the minus strand of JAJDEK010000432.1, from coordinate 9,933 downwards.
CCTGTCCAGATACCTGCTCGATAAGGAAGCCCAACGCCCTTGGCATACCTTTCACCGGCAATCGCAGTATTGCTGGTGCCATCAGTGATATTTCGTATTCTGATGCGTGAGTTTATATAGATCGTACCGTTATTGACTGCATTTCCGCCGTTGACCCCTGCGTAATTCGATGTGCCATAACTACTGATGTCTTTGTTAATGCCTCCCATAGTATCAGAGGGGCAAACATAAACACTGAGTACTGTTCTTGCAAAAGGAGGAGAGCCCGTTGACTTCATCGCGGGGATAGTCGTCCAGTTCACATTAAATGCACCGGAGGCGCTAATATTGTTATAAAGCGGTGCTTGATCCACAAACGGCAAGAGGAATGTTCCCCAACCTATTAAATTGTGGTCGTCCGGATTGGTGATACCATCAGGGTCAATGTATCCAGGAGGAAAAACACGATGTGTTTCATAGTAGTTATGCATGGCCAATGCAATTTGTTTCATATTATTTTTACACGCTAAGCGGCGGGCGGCTTCTCGTGCCTGCTGGACTGCAGGCAGAAGTAAGGCAACCAAAATTGCAATGATGGCGATAACGACTAACAATTCAATAAGAGTGAAAGCGTGTTTTTTTAATTTGCCATGTATTTGACTCATCATTTTCATCTTTCAAAATTTGATTAAAAAAATGATGTCCGATATGCATCTTCTGAATCAATCGTGACTGTGTACCGGAGAATTATTGATCCTCGGCTTTAATCAGTTTCAGGATCGGGCTTAAATGAACGTTCATCGCTTGCACTGCGGCTGAACTGTCTCGCTCCGTGATCGAATTCACGATGTCGGCATGTTCCTGAACCATTTTGATTGTAGGAGAGGGAAAGTACATTTCACCTTGATAAAAGTATTTCGCAAGTACCTGATGGAATTGTGCGATCAAATCTTGATTGGCTGCTTCGAGAAGCGTTTCATGAAATAAAAGGTCTTTCTGAATGAACTCCTGAAATACACGGGAAGAATCCTGTTGTTGATGTTCCAGCAATTGTTTTTGTTCGGCAACAAGCAAGTTCAACCGATCGATTTGCTCTGAAGTGGTATTTTCAATGGCTAAAGGCATGGAACCGATTTCAATCACAACACGAAACTTGGCAAGTTCAAACCAGCCTTTTTGATTCGTTGTGCGAGGAATGAGGGCTTTTCGCAATACCGATTGAATGTCTCCTTCTGCGACAGACAAACCAAGCTTGGGACGTCCTGTGACGATTCCCAACCCACGTAAACTGCCGATGGCTTCTCTGATCACAGTTCGCGAAACGCCAAATTGCTCAGTTAGCTTATCAACGGTACCCAGATAGGTCCCAGGCACTAATTTCTCATCTTGGATCCGTTCACAGATGCGCTCTGCAATTTGTGCACTGAGAGACATTGCTGGTTCCAACATAGTCTCATTAACTGATCCTGGAATTTTCGACATTAAAATCCTCTTTTGAGTTAGCGTTTCAAAGTAACGTCTCTCTCATGTTGATTTAAGAATTTTAATAATATGATAATACTATTTCAATTGTTTATTAAGAAGTTAAATAGGATTAGAGAGTTATATTGTTGTAAATCACTATTTAGATTCGCTTTAGAAGATATTGTAATTCATTTTAAAGAATGAAAGTGGATAAATAGGTGCTGTATTTTGTTGAATTGAGCTGATATCGAATTCTTTAATTAAGTTTTGTATGTGCTTTGATAGCTCAGGTTCCCATTTTAAGAGTAATTCCTCCCTTTACTGACTGAGTGACGTTGAAGTCTTAAAAGTCCTTGTTGTGATTACACTTAATTAATAAGCACCATTTCAAGAATTGTATTTTCAGAGTCTCTGGGAGGTATTTTTTTGAAATGCTTTCATTTGGAATGAGGATTAATACTATTTTTTTAAAGTGCGAAATGTATCAGTACGAAAGTGAGAACCTTTCCCTGGTTAATCAAGCACAAAAACAGTTGTAACTCCTGATGGATCAGTGAAAGCAATTCACAGAAAAACTGCCTCGAAAGACCAGAGCAACCTAGTGACTTACAATCCTTATAGTCTGACGACCAATTCGACATTAGCTGATCTTGAGTTACGTAATGATTCTGTCACTCCAGATACCCTTGGTTTAGAAGTGGAGCGGTTTTTTAAAGCTAGACCAGAGGCCGTTGGTGTATTGATTCGGGATGAGCATCAGTTTTATGGTTTGCTCTCCAGAACTTCTTGCTTTGAGAAAATGCCCCAATCATTTTGTGGAACCACTTTTTCACGAAGACCTGTTAAGATGCTGGTGGAGCATCTAAAAACGACGTCACTGCAACTTAATGCTACTTCTCCAATCAGTGAAGCTGTCCGCGAGATATTAGGTCGTCCTTCATCAGGATTTTATGAACCCATCATTGTGAAATGTGAAAACGACGAATACCGTTTTGTCGATATCACGACTCTCATGAGTGCACAGTGTGATATTCAACTGAGACAGAAAAAAATTGCTGAGATTGCAAATCACGAGAAGAGCAACTTTCTGGCCAATATGAGCCATGAAATACGCACGCCACTGAATGGGATCTTGGGTTTTACCGATGTTTTGAGGCGGGGTGTTAAATCGAAAGAGCAGCAGCAAGAATATTTAGATGTGATCTACAAGAATGGAGAACATCTACTCGGTCTGATTAATGATATTCTCGATCTTTCTAAGATCGAAGCTGGCTGTATGGAGTTCGAAAAACTGGATTGTTCACCGCATAAGATCATCTCTGATGTGCTCTCTACTATGCGCGTCCAAGCAAAACCTAAAGGTCTCTATTTGGAGTGTCAGTGGGAAAGTGGCGTTCCTGAGATGATCAACACCGACCCCACTCGGTTACGACAAATATTGATGAACCTGGTTGGAAATGCAGTTAAGTTTACAACAGAGGGTGGTGTGAAACTGATTGCAAAATTGGATGTTTCACATAATCCACCACAATTTATTGTCGAAGTGCATGACACGGGGATCGGGGTTAAGCCCGAAAATATGAAAAATATCTTTTCTGCCTTTACACAAGCTGATTCTTCCATCACACGTAGTTTCGGAGGAACTGGTCTCGGGCTTACTATCTGTCGCCAGATTGCGGAAGGCTTGGGAGGCGATCTTGCCGTTGAAAGCGAGTTTAACAAGGGTAGCGTGTTCCGAATTCGTGTTGATGCAGGCACAATGGAGGGTGTGAAACTCTTTGATGTACCACCCACAGAGGCACTTACAGCGGGATCGTATGCAAAACGAAATTATGAAGAATCCAATCTACTTCAATCACTGCATGTTCTGCTCGTTGATGATGGTAAAACAAATCGGGATTTAGTGTCGCTGATACTAACGAACGCGAATGCGATCGTGACTTGTGCAGAAAATGGAGAAGAGGCACTTGCTGAATACGAGCGTGGATCATTTGGTGTCATTTTAATGGATATGCAAATGCCCGAGATGGATGGTTATACGGCGACTCGAATTTTACGCTCGCGTGGCTGTTCATTACCCATCATTGCACTAACAGCGAATGCGATGCGCGGAGACCGAAATAAGTGTCTTGCAGCGGGTTGTTCTGATTTTCTCACAAAACCGATCAACATCGATCACTTACTACAAACTGTTGGCGTGTATTCACCTTTAAGTAAAACGAGCTCAAATTCTAAAGCTCAGTCTGAAGAGAAACCTTTTTGTCTGCCCAGTGATGATATGACGCCAATTGTGTCAGATCTTCCCATAGAAATACCGCAGTTACTTCTGATCGTCGAAGAATTTATTGAACGCTTCAAGATAAAACTAGTTGAAATGCAGATAGCATTAGATAAGGGTAATTGGACTTTATTAGAAGAGTTAGCGCATTGGTTGAAGGGTACGGGAGGGACCGCGGGATTTAATTGTCTGACAAAACATGCATACCAATTAGAAACAGCTGCCCAACGAAAAGAAAAAGAACTCGCTAACTCGTTAATATTTGATCTCAGAATTATGGGAAGTCGCTTATCAACTAAAAATGCAGTTTCAAGCATCTAAGGGATACCAGAGAAAAAGATGATATAATGATCAATTCTACCCTGAATAATACTGCGGTTGACAATTCGGAAACACTCATTCAATGCAATGAATTCGGTGAATGTTGTATTGCAATCATCGATGATGAAAAAATTAATATTGATATGATTCATTATTATTTGGGAATGGAAGGGTTTACCAATCTCATTTCTACTGATGACTCCTCCTCAGCATTTTCAATGATTGAATCGGAGCGACCTGATCTTATATTGTCAGACATTAATATGCCGGAAATATCGGGCTTGGATCTCCTGGCTCAAGTCCGTGGTCATCGAGAGCTGCTAAATACCCCAGTCATCATTCTCACTGCCAGTACTGATAATGAAACGAAAATATCTGCGCTGAGACAGGGGGCAACCGACCTGCTTGCCAAGCCAATCCATCATGGGGAACTTGTCGCGCGAATTCGAAACGTTTTAAAGGTTAAAGTTTATCAAGATCAACTGAAAGCACATTCAGAGAGCCTCGAAGAGGCTGTGCGATTAAGAACGAAAGAACTTGAAGCATCGCGATTGAGTGTGATTCAATGTCTGGCACGTGCTGCCGAATTCCGTGATGATGATACAGGCCAGCACGTAATTCGAGTTGGTAAATATGCACGTATTATCGGTGAAGAATTAGGTTTAACAGAAAGAGAATTATGGTTGCTGGAACCTGCTGCTCAATTACATGATGTTGGTAAGATTGGGATCGAAGATTCGATCCTGCTCAAACCCGGTAAACTGACGTCCGAAGAATATGAATCGATGAAAAAACATTGTGGTTTCGGGAAAAAGATAGTTGATTGCCTGCCCGAACACGAAGCCCAACTGATTCGCATGCATACTGAAATGGGGGCAAAAATCATGGATATCCCAGATTCGCCCATTCTCAGTCTGGCAAAGGTGATTGCCATGACGCACCATGAACGCTGGGATGGCACAGGCTATCCACTGGGATTACAGGGAGAAGACATTCCTATTCATGGTCGTATTACAGCAGTCGCCGATGTTTTTGATGCACTTACGAGCAAACGCTCATATAAACCTGCTTTTTCAATCACAAAATCCTTCGAAATCCTTGAAGAAGGTCGAGGGACTCATTTCGCTCCCGACGTGCTTGATGCGTTCTTTTCGCGTCGTCAAGACATTATCCAGGTACAAATTGATTACGCAGAGACGGATTGAACACGAATGGTGTCTTGATCGTATCAGACGTCGAGACGAGCCTGAAATTGAATGCCATACTCCCAGAAGGCATCCAGGATTCTTCGCTTTCGAACAATTTTGGAACTGAACCAGGTATCCATGGACTCACTCAGAGGAAGTTTCAAGAACAGTTCCTCTTGAGTAATATGGTCAGGGCAAATCAGAGAGATCCCGGATTGAGAAACGGAGCGCCCCAGCACCGTAATCATTTCACCGGAATAAATTTCAATCGGTTCCGAAAAGTCGATAGAAAACGAGACGACAATCAGGCCGCGAAAATCGATTCTCGGATGGGAACGCTGCTTCCCATAAATGTTTTTGGCTCGCTCCTCAATCTGAGAGAGTAAGTTGACGACTTTGGGAAGAAGTTGTACCTGCTCCGCCGAGTACTCGTAAAAATCAGTAAAGCTCTTCAATACAATTGGTCCTCTCTGTGATAGTTGTGAGTTGACAAGATATGTTTTTGAAAGGAACTGAGTAACTAAAACCTAGGATATGAGCTTCATAAATCAAAAATTATTTACGGGGATCACCTCCATATTCACTCAAAATATGAATCAAAAATGATTTGGTATGAATGATGCCTAATTAGTGATGCTATCAGTTATATCAATCATGTGGTTTATACAACTTGATTGTGTGAGTGTTGGTCGGTTGATCATCGAATCAGAATGGATCAGACATCTTAAAAGCGAAACAGATAGGCCTGCTGTTCTGCGTCAGTGCCAAGTGTGTCAAGCATTTCAATTTCTGCTCGTTTCATTGTGATATAGTCTGTGATCATGCTTTCTCCGAAGCCTGCCTGCAATACGTCATCCTGAGCCAATGCATCCAGTGCTGTTGCCAGATCCTTAGGGTAGCCCGTCATACTACGGGCTTGTCGTTCTTGTATTGAAAGCAAAGCGGGATCTGTTAATGCTGGTTCACCAGGATCGGCTTGCTTCTCAATGCCATCCAGACCTGCACAGATAAGGCCAGACAATGCCAGATAAGGGTTACATGTGGGGTCTGAAGGTTTATATTCCAGATTTACCGTTTCTGCTTCGTGCCCTTTGAAACCAGAGGCAGCACGCACAGTGGCCTCACGATTGTCGGGACCCCAACAAACATAACTCGAACTCCAACAACGTTCGACAAACCGTTTATAAGAGTTTGTCGTCGGTGCAGTAAATGCCATCAACGCAGGAAGATGGTGAAGAATTCCTGCCATGAAATGGCGGGCGGTTTGAGAAAGACCATAATCGCCGGTGGCATCGTAGAACAAGTTTCTCTGGCACTGAGCATCCCACAGGCTGAAATGAATATGACAGCCGTTACCAGCAGAGTCTGGCGATGCTTTTGGCATAAACGACACACGAAAGTCATTTGTTAATGCAGTACCACGTACCGTTTCCTTAAATACAACTTGTTGATCAGCGGCCTGCAAACCGACCTGATGACGCACAGGGATCTCATGTTGTCCGTGGCCTGCTTCCGGATAATATTTTTCAACCATGACTCCCTGTTTCTCAAGGGCAGAGATCATTGGTAAAATGTAAGGACTGGCTAGATCCATGGTAGCCGAACTGAAACAATTCAACTGGTCCAGGGGTTCCCATAACTGGTCCACTTTTTTGAGAATCGTAAACTCGTTTTCAAACGCGGTGCGAATGGTCATTCCTTGCTCAGCTAGTTTATTAAGGAATGACTTTAACAGACTACGCGGACAAAGTTCCCAAGGCTGGCCATCAATGGTTTCGATGTCCGAGAGCATGCGGGCATGTCCGGAGAGGTACGGTAACACCTGAAACGTAGATAGATCAGGGCGAATGCGAACTTCTCCCACTGGTTGAAATTTGCTTTCTTGAGGCAAATGATCAAAGACATTCACCGAAGCCTGAGCCTGGGTCAACCCTACCCCCGACTCCAGGATTTCATCAAGACTCTTTGGTCGAAATGCTTTTCCGCGTGTAATACCATCCGGGCCAACGTAAATGGCACGTATCAGTTCTATGTTCTCAGCTTTTAACTGTTTGTCTACCACTTCGCGCTGCATCTGTTTCTCTTCGGATAATGAAACTCGGTTAAAGGTGTTCTGTGTTGAGAGCTATTTCATAACAACAACGCTTTTCTTGATCTGCTTATGACAGGCAATACAGGTCATCGTGAGGTGAAGATAACTAAGGGAAGCACCATCAATATTTTTGTTCTGAGCATTTTTTAATAACTGCTTTGCTGCATTACGGAATTCGGCACTTTGCTGTGCAAAGATTGGTCCTTCAACTACTTGCCAATCGGTTGCGTTGCTCATGGCAATCATTTTTTTAGTTCCCTTTTGGATGAGACTGAAATCCTCAGTGACCAACCCTTCCAGGACTTCTTTGGAACTATCCAACTTGGCTTGCATGAATTTAGAAACGTTTTTTTGTGTCGGATTCTTTCTGGCTTTGGGCTTCTTGGATTGATCCAATTTTTCTACTGCAAATATCGGAGAGGAATGGTCCGTTTGACTCCCTGACAGCACAATCAAAACTCCACAGACTAAAATCAGCATAAATTTTTTCATCATTGGCTCCTCAATATGTACCCTAATATCTGAACGCTCGTTTTGATTATAAAATTAAGTGACCCTCCACTTGTTTCCTTTCAGGCAGGAGGATCACTGGCCGGGAAAGACTCTTCAGACGCTTCATCGATTTTATTGATTGGTGGATTTTTAGAGTGTGCACGCATAATTGTGAGTAAAAGTGCAGCCGATTCCAGACATTCAACAGCATGAGGTTCAGCCTGTGGCAGATGTAATAATTGCCCGGATGTGAGTTCGTGAGTTTCGCCCAGACACTTAAAAAGCACACGACCTTCAAGACATTGAACAATTAAGATTCCAGGCGCTGTATGATTTGGTAGCGACTTACCAGACTTCATGATCAAGCGAATCATTTCCAGTTGATCCGTTTTGACCAGTGTGGTCGTTTTAGTTGATTCCAACTCAGAGCCTAGTGGCTCTACACTTACCACTTCACCGGCTTTAGCATGTAACAGAGCCATAATGTCAATCCTTCTGTTAGAACTCTGTGTGAAAGACTACTTTTATTGTAGGACTCTGTCGTAAGACATGAAAGGCTTGGTTGGGATTTGTTTGATGTGAATTTCGGACTCTTTGCGCACTGAGGATTTCAGATACATCTCCATACTAAAAATACAACGGCTATTTAGTTTTCAAGATCCTTTTATCTGCTGTATTCCTGCTTCTAGAATGTGTTGGGCTTCGAGACTTGCTTTTGGATTACAAAGCTCCCAAGGCTCTTCGTCGGAACGGATGCAATGCGCAAAATGCTCAGTCGCAGTCTGCAGGTAAAGCAAAGGGCATTGGACTTTGACCTCTTGCCCCAATGGCTGTTCCTCGGTGGCCAACATCAAACGTCCCTTCTTTTGCGGCTCAACCATTAACGTGCCTTTTGTGCCATAGATGGCAGTGGTATAAGCAGTCAGCGTTCCGACTTGTGACCAGGACCCTTCTGCCGTCGCGATTGCTTTTGGATACTGCATCACAATCATGGCATTGTCTTCCACTCCCAGCGACTCTGGTCGATATTGCCCGGCAATACCTGTGATTGATTCCGGTGCGCCAAGTAAAACACTGGAAAGAACACAACCGTAACAGCAGTAATCCATCATGGCTCCCGCTCCGTTCAATTCCGGATTAAACAGCCACTCACAGAAGTAATCACTACAGCCTAGCTCTTTGGGACCTGCATGAGCAGCGCGATATTTCACTTGCCAGATTTCACCAATTTCTCCTGCCTTGGCCATCGTAATCGCGTGTTGCATTTGCGGCCACCACGCAAATGGCCAATTTACCATCAGGCAGACATCGCGTTCGCGGGCAGCAGTCAACATCGCTTCTGCTTGTGAAAGATTAGCGGCCATCGGCTTTTCAATCATCACAGCCAACCCGTGCTTGATCGCTAAAAGTGCAAGCTGTGCACCCTCTTGGTTACTGCTGAAAATATAAACCCCATCCAGCTCATGGTTCGAAAATAGCTCCTCAGGCGAAGCATAAGCGGGGCAACCATATTCAGTATGGATCCGATCACGCAAGGCTTGATTCGTATCAAAGGCAGCGACGAGTTCGGCGCTCTCGGAATGTTGTAACTGCGGTAGGTGGTCCCAGGCATGATCGTGAATCAGTCCCAAGATACCGATGCGTAAAGGTTGATTTTTCATGGTTATGATCTATCAATTAGAGAAGCGTCGTTTTTGTAGAACGACTATTTATATGGTTATGTCTTACTACTCTCAGCCGCATAAAATGATTCAAAGGTTTGTTTGATCGTTTTGATTTCTTCATCTGAATAAGTTTGGCTTTTTGCTTGTCCCCATACAGGAGCGGGCCAATAGGGGTCACTGTGCTTTCTCCCAATGACATGCACATGCAATTGGCTGACGACATTACCCAATGTAGCAATGTTCAATTTGTCAGGACTGAATGTCTTTTGAATAAATTGAGATACCAGATTGATTTCCATTAGAATCGTGGTTTGCTGATCGAAAGGCAGATTCGTTAATTCGATCTCTTCACAACGGGGCACAAGGATAAACCAATTTACCAGCGAGTTGTTCATCAGTAGGAGCATTGATTGTTTGAGCTCGCATATGGATTTACAGTCAGCCTGCAATCGATCA
>JAJDEK010000431.1 GCA_029259875.1 Planctomycetaceae bacterium | reverse complement strand
GTAGGACATTCTCAATTGTCGGCTGCAGAAATTGTAAAAACGTCTTTGGGTATCGCATCAGAAATTGATATCTATACGAATAATAATATCATCGTGGAGGAACTTCCGTGCAAGAGTTAACGCCTCGGCAGATTGTCGCAGAGCTGGATAAACATATTGTTGGTCAAGATGACGCAAAACGTGCCGTGGCGATTGCCTTGCGAAATCGCTGGCGCTGGCAGCAGCTACCGGAAGAGATCCGTAAAGAAATCACGCCAAAAAATATTATCATGATCGGTCCAACCGGAGTGGGGAAAACGGAAATCACCCGCCGCCTGGCTGGGTTAATCAATGCGCCCTTCATCAAAGTGGAAGCGACAAAATATACGGAAGTGGGTTATTACGGTCGCGATGTTGAGAGCATGGTACGTGATCTGGTTGATTCCGCTAAAAATCTGGTGCGTGAGAAGAAACGAGTGGAATTGGTTGATAAAGCGAAAGTTCGTGTTGAAGAACGCCTGCTTGATCTTCTGGTGCCTCCTCCAGAATGGGACTCTTCTTATAAAGAGTCTACAGAAGGGGAACAGGAAGAAGATTCAAAAGAACGCTATGAGCGCACGCGAGACAAGTTTCGGAAAATGCTGAAGAAAGGGTCTCTGGAAGACAAAGATGTTGAGATTTCTATCGACCAGAAAAGCTCTCCTGTGCAGGTATTCTCTAATATGGGCATGGATCAAATGGACGTTGATCTGCAGGGAATGTTAGAGAAAATGATGCCTTCTCAGAGCAAGAGCCGCAAGCTGACCGTCGCAGAAGCGCGCAAGGTATTGCTCGAACAGGAAGTTGAAGGACTAATGGATAAAGACGCGATTGCCGAAGAAGCAATTGAATTAGCAGAACGGAATGGAATTGTCTTTATCGATGAACTTGACAAGATTTGTTCGTCCGAAGAAGGAGGAGGGAGTCGTGGCGGCGATGTGAGTCGGCAAGGCGTGCAACGCGATTTGCTTCCGATTGTAGAAGGAACCACCGTACAGACACGCAGCGGCTCTGTGAAAACCGACTATATGTTGTTTATTGCAGCAGGTGCCTTTCATCGCACAAAACCTTCTGACTTAATGCCCGAACTCCAGGGACGGTTTCCGATTCGCGTTGAATTACAGGAACTGACACGCGACGATTTCTTGAGAATTCTGACCGAGCCATCCAGTTCGATTACGATGCAATATCAAGAATTGCTGAAAACGGAAGGTGTGAAAATCAAATTTGAAAAGGATGGTCTGGAAGAGTTGGCTAAAATTGCCTTTCAGGTGAACCAGACCACTCAGAATATTGGGGCGCGCCGGCTGCATACGATTTTAGAGCGACTGTTAGAAGAGGTTAGTTTTGAAGCACCCGATTTGAAGACGAAGAAAATTACGATCGATGCCTCTTATGTGCAACAAAAACTGCATGCAATTGTTGAGGATGAAGATCTCAGTAAATTCATTCTATAGTGAGGGTGTTGTTTTAGCTCTCAGGGATATCTCAGGCACAAGCGGTCTGGGTTTCCTTCAAGCGAGTTCAAAACCATTCATTTTTTCTTCTTTGCAGGAACTTCCAGATCGATTGTTGAATCGTTCTTGGGAAGTTCCTTCTTGATTTCAATATTGGCAAACAGGGTTTTCCCATTTTGAATTGGTTCACCGACGTCCGATCCGGGAATGGGAATTCCATCAAAGCCTGTGATTCCAAAGATGTAAGCGCCTCCCACAACTCCCTTGTCGGCTGTGACCTTGAATTTGCCCTGTTCTATGGTAGTGAATCCGCCGGGGCCTTTGTTACCAGCAGTGGAATCCGGACGAAATGTGATTTCACCTTTGGGTACTGGGTTACCCTCGAATAGAACGGTTCCTTCCAATTGATAGCGCGGGGGGCCGTCTGCGTTTTGTGTGCCTCCACATCCCATCAATATGATAAGGCTAAACAGAAAGAAACTGAAAGCAAGCGGCACTCGCTTCCAGCAAAAGAAAACATGCTTGAGATCGATTGAATTCATGAAAAAACTCCTGATTCACATTTCAATTCAAATAATATTATGCCGTGGACCAAAGCATTAAAATTCACCGATGACTTCTCCATCAGCACGTTGAGCCAAGAGATGATAAGTATTGAGGTCGATGTTTTCGCTGATAAAGCGAACAGAACCATCGCCGAGTGTGACATGACAACCTCCCACATGGAAGCTGCCAAATAAACGTGAAAACTGATTAATGGTATCATGGTCTCCTGCGTGTCCAGCGACGGAATTGATTTGTAATTGAGCAGCGACCAGAGTATAAGTGTTCGCGCTAGTGTCAAGCTTGGTGCCGGCAGCCCAGCCTGCATGGATTCCATCGCCGCGGCTTCTGGGGTTTAATCCATATTTCGATTCAGCTAATAGAAATGTATTTGTAGTGCCATCGGTGACGTCTCGAATTTTTACATTAGAATTATGATGCAGCAGACCATTGATATAAAAAACTCGACCGCCTGATTGCGTACTGCAGGCAGGAGTAGGTCCACCTCCTTGGACACCGAAATAATTCAAGTTGTTGACGCCTGATCCAGAGTTGGGATCAGAAGGGCATTGGAACTTATTCAAACCCAGTCTAAATGCATCGTTATTTGCGGTGACACCAGATACATTGGAAGAAGTCGTAAATCTTCCCTCGAAATTGAAAGTGTTGTAGCGGGGCGCTTCATCCATAAATGGTAGAACCATTACGGTCCAGGGAGCGCGTGCTTCCGCTGTGGGACTGAAACACCAGGAACTTCCACTAAAAGTAAAAGAGGATCCAACGGCAATGGAACCTGAAGGAAATGTGCGGTGAGTATCATGATAATTATGTAATGCCAGCCCCAGTTGTTTCATGTTATTTTTGCAGGTACTACGACGAGCGGCTTCACGCGCTTGTTGCACAGCCGGTAGTAACAAGGCAATCAGGA
>JAJDEK010000044.1 GCA_029259875.1 Planctomycetaceae bacterium | reverse complement strand
TCTTTGCGCGCTTTTCTGCTTTGTTTTTTTAGTTCGCGTTTGTTTTCGCGCGAGATCGACTCCCAGCGTTTTTCTGCTGAGCGCCCCTTTAGTTCTTCCCACGTTTGGGCGGATGCCCCTTTTTGCAAGGCAAAAGGGTCTGGTGAAACGAATGGTTCATCCGCAGCAGCGAACGGGCTCGTCCCCAGAGTAAGTACCATAGCCATGAGCCATCGTAGCCGACCTTTATTCCATGGGTGAATGTTCGGCTGTGTAATTTGGTGCTTCTTGAGTGACTGAAATGTCATGCGGATGGTTCTCCCTAACCGTTGCTGCAGAGACTTGAATAAATCTGGCCTCTGTTCGCATTTCCGCGATAGAATGGACGCCTAAATATCCCATTCCTGCCCGAAGTCCTCCTACGAGTTGGTAGAGTAGATTTTGAAGTGGCCCTTTATAGGGGACACGTCCTTCTACTCCTTCAGGAACGAGTTTTTTAGCAGAGTCCTTTCCATCTTGTTTGATTGAACTTTGGCGGTAACGTTCGCTACTGCCTTTAACCATTGCTCCCATTGATCCCATACCACGGTAGCGTTTGAAGCTACGTCCCTGATATAAAATCAATTCGCCCGGACTCTCATCCAGACCTGCGAGTAATCCTCCTAACATTACCGTATGGGCACCGGCTGCCAGTGCTTTGGCAATGTCACCACTGTAACGAATTCCCCCATCGGCGATCACGGGAACTCCCGACCCTTCCAATGCTTTTGCTGCATTGGAAATAGCCGTTAATTGCGGAACTCCCACACCTGAGATAATTCGAGTTGTACAAATCGATCCGGGTCCAATTCCGACTTTGACGGCATCTGCTCCTGCATCTGCCAAGTCACGGGCACCTTGTTCTGTAGCCACATTTCCGGCAACCACATCGATGTCCCATCGGTCTTTGATTTCTCTCACAGTCTGTACTACATTGCCAGAATGGCCATGAGCACTATCAACAACCAGGAGATCAACCCCCTTCTCAATCAGTAAAGCGGCTCGCTCAAAATCAAATACGCCGACAGCAGCCCCAACTCGCAGCCGTCCTCGAGAATCTTTCGAGGCCAGCGGGAACCGCATCGTCTTGTCGATGTCTTTAATCGTAATGAGTCCCTTCAGTTGATAATTTTCGTCAACCAGCAGAAGTTTCTCGACCTTATTTTCCAATAATATCCGCTGAGCTTCCTCAAGCGTCGTATCCTCCGTAGCCGTTACAAGTTTTTCCTTCGTCATGACTTCAGAAATTCGGGTTTCTGGTGAATCAAGAAATCTCAAATCCCTATTCGTCAAGATCCCCGCAAGTTTCCCATTTTCCGTAACGGGCACACCACCAATATTTCTGCGCTTCATTATTTCGGCAGCTTCTGCCACTGTTGCTTCTGGAGGGAGTGTGACCGGATCGACAATGACACCATTTTCGCTCCGCTTTACCAGATCTACTAGCATAGACTGTTGTTCGGGCGTCATATTTTTGTGGATGACACCAATACCCCCTTCTTGTGCCATCCCAATGGCCATATCACTTTCGGTCACGGTATCCATGGGGCTGCTGATGATGGGAACATTGAGAGGGATATTTTTAGTGAGCTGACTGGCAACACTGACTTCAGAAGGCATGACTTCACTATAGGCAGGTTGTAACAGAACATCATCAAATGTGACTCCCTGACAGATAATGCGATCTTCCATTGGTCCTCTCCTTACGCGTCTCTTAGATTTATATCTTATTTTAGTAAATAGTCTTCTTAGACAAGATCAGTTTGTTCTGGTTTCGTTTCAACATTGGTATTTTGCATCACTTGTTCATGAAACGAGTTTGCTAATTGGATCAAGTCCGAAACCCCGAGTTCTTCAGCCCGGGGTTTTTCTTTTATGAGCCCATGCTCCAATAAAATAGCATCCACTTCAGACTTGGATAATTGCTTGCTATACATACCAACTAGCGTACTACGCATCAATTTTCGTCGATGCTGAAACATACGCCTCAGAAAATCCTGAAAGAAGGCACGGTCTCTAATCGTATTTTTGAGTGGTGGATTGGGAGTTAATTGTACGATGGCTGAATCAACTTTTGGACGTGGCCAAAATACGGTCGGTCCCAGTTTTTTGAGAAGCTTGACGAAACACTGTGACTGCAACCAAACTGACAAAGCACCGTAGTTTGAACCCGAGGGTTTGCAGGACATCTTCAAACCAAGCTCATACTGAATCGTGACAACCATGCGATCCCAGGGAAGATCGGACGCAACGAGGTTTGAAACAATGGGTGTTGCGATGTTGTAAGGGAGATTGGCCACGAGTTTGAGATGACTACCAGGGTTTGCCTGCAGTTGTTCTTGTATCGCGGAAAGCACTATAGGCGACAGACTGTTTTTATTTTTTAAAGCGTCACAGTTTAGCAGCGTAATATTGTGATAGTTTTGAATCGCTTCACTCGACAGCGTATGCATATTTTGGTCATACTCGACCGTTACGACATGTTTTGCGCGCTGGGCCATAAAGGTTGTCATCCCTCCGGTTCCAGTACCGACTTCCAGCACGATGTCCTTCGGTTGAATATGGCCATGGTTAACAACGTAATCAATGATATTCAAATCGATCAGAAAGTTTTGTCCCAAATCAGAGCGCGGGTTAAAACCATGCTGCTCAAAGAGCTGCATTAAATAAGATCGAGTCTGCCTATCATTGTCTTTCATTGAAACCATCAAGTTTTAAGGGAATCAGTTTCTGTACATACTTCCCGAGTATATCTGTTTCGATATTCACAACACTGCCAACCTCTTTTTGGCCTAGTGTAGTCACTTCCAGCGTATGCGGTATCAACGCAATACTGAATGCAGCCGGCTGGCACTCCACGATGGTCAAACTAATCCCGTCTACAGTGACCGATCCTTTAGGCACCATTTGCAGGGAAAGTGCTTCGGGAACTTCGAACCACATTGTGATCCACTCACCATCCCTGTCTATCGATTTTATCGAACCAACGCCATCAACGTGCCCTTGAACAAAGTGGCCTCCCAAGCGAGCATTGGCAGCTAAGGGACGTTCAATATTAACCTGATCATCAAGGGACAATAGACTCAAGTTCGTTTTGGCAAGGGTCTCTGCCCCTGCTTGGAACTTAAGAGCACCAGTCTTGATTTCAACAACCGTCAGGCAACATCCGTTAATCGCCACACTATCACCAATGTGGGCATCATTCGTGATGAGTTCCGAAATCTCAAGAGTTAAATCGAGAGCAGAGCCGTTCTTCTCTAATAGCTGAACGGTACCCCGATCCTCGACCAGTCCCGTAAACATCGGTGGTAATACCTTTGGGGTTCGAAAATAATGGGATAAAACGAGCTAGTTTCTCAGATTTGTTTTGATTTGTATAGTCGCCCAGAGATAACTTCTCCCCAAAAAGCATGAATTGGTGCAGAAAACGCGAAATAACAGAATAAAACGGGGATCGCCAACTCGCGTACCAGGAAGACCAATGCAAAGGAAAAAACCAGCTGGATGACGTGTCGCCGACTGCGTTGACCTGTGAACAATTGATTAAACACATGGGCGTAATGAATCCGTGAGACCATCAAGGCGGCCACTGCCAGCGTAATCCAGGGAAGTGACATTTCAACCGCTGGTATCAGCCATTGGGAGACTGTTTGAGCGAATGATTCCGTTTCGGAATCTTCTGCCAGCTTTTGAAGTCCGCGCATTGCGATGGGAAAGGAGGCGACCGTTCCCGCTGCAGCCGGTGATGGGAGACCACTAAAACCATCATGAGTATCTTCTTCATCCGTCTCCACATTAAACCTGGCTAATCTCAGAATCGTGCAGACAGCGAACAGAAGTGCGATCACCCACAGTAAACGCGGATGGTATTCAGTCCGAAATTGAATCATCTGCAACATGAGAAACGCAGGTGCGATACCGAAACTGATTGCATCACATAGGCTGTCAAGTTGTGCCCCGAATTCACTTGTCTGATTGGTCCAACGGGCAGCACTGCCATCCAGTGCATCAAACAGCATCGCCACAAATATGAGAACCGCTGCGATAAACAGATGCTGGTTATCAAACGAATTAAAGGTTCCCGGTGTTGTTCCCAGCATGCGAGTCAAACCGCCTCCAATTGATGAGGCATGATCAAGATATTCTGGACCGACTTTCGCAGCATAGGTAATAGCGCCAAATCCACAGGCGGCATTGCCTAACGTTAATAATGTCGGAAGCACGGCGATCAGTTTACGCTTCTTCATTGGTTTCCTCGGCGATTGACGGAGTCTTGCCATTAGATGATGCGTATCGTGCCAGAATCGTCGAACCGGCTATTAGTTTATCACCTGGTTTAGTCAGAATTTCTAACCCCTCTTCTTTAGGAAATACAATCACGGTCCGTGAACCCAACTTAATCATTCCAAATTGATCACCCTTGAACAACTCGTCTCCCGGTTTCAGTCGGCACACAATACGACGTGCTATCGCACCGGTAATTTGCTGAACCAGCATGGGTCTTGAGACAGGTCCAGGCATTTGCAAATAGACTTCTAAACGCTCATTTTCACGGGCCGATTCAGCTCGCAGAGCATTCAGGCATTTACCTGGTTTATAAGCCAGTTTAATAATTTTACCTGTCACAGGCATGCGGTTAATGTGGACATTGAAGATGGAAAGAAAAATTCCAATTTCAATTGCAGGGCCACCAATGAATTCATGATGCTCTAGTTCTTCAATTGTATCAAAGGTGCCGTCAGCGGGGGAGACAATGAGATTATCGCCTTCAGGGACGACACGCTTGGGATTCCGAAAGAACCAGACGATTTCCAAGCCAAATAAAAACAGAGTCAAAACCAACAGCCAGCCCATCAAGGCCAGGAACCCTGGCAGTTTGCTCGTCAGAATCAATCCACAGCAAAAGGCTGAACCACCAAAGAACAGAGTCGAAAGTACAATCAGTTCTGCCAGACCTTCACGGGCAAATGGGAGTCGGCTTCGGTATGTGAAAGGATCATCTTCCGCGTCCCAGTAATAGCCGCCTTGATTTTCATAATATTTCAGGTCACGTGGATCGAGCACTTCGTGCGGACAGGGATTAAAGTCACCTTTGCGAGTGCTTTCCATTTTTTTTACATAACCACGACGAAAAGTCTTCAGCCAAAATCGGCGCCAATTTCCCCACAACATTTCCAAATTGATTATGATGCCGCCTCCCGGCTGTATTGTTTTTAGCTGGGGGTCCATCGGTTCCACAGGAAGTTCGGTGTAAGATTTTCGATCAATGTTCTGATTTAGTTGTGGAGAAGTTGAACTCATTGGGAGATTATTTCAGTTGGTATGTATTTCAAATGGGGTTCAAGGGTTGTTTTCATCGCGTGCATAGGCTGGAACTGGAACGCTCCAGTTTAACATGATTTGTCCCGGCTGACGAGATTGGGCTCTGAATCAAGGTATTTTTAATTCGTTTTCGTTAAGTTTGTTTCCTTGAATCCAAACAACTGATGTAACGTGTTTGTTTTATGTGTCTGTCATAAAATATTAGAAAGATGACTAGTTTGCTGTTTTTTGTGCTCGGACTGCATCTGTAGATCTGGTCATGCTTTGGATGATTTAGGGAGCTCGGTTTTTCCTTGGGTCTATGAAAGATTAATACAATCTAAACTCAGTCATTTGAGCTTATCCCTAATTTCTGCTAAAAATGTGCTTCTTTGATTAAATTGCATCAAAAAATGTTGATATGTTGCAAGTACAACAGATCGAGTTCATCTATTAGAAGTATTTGAGGAAAAACAAACGATGAGTATTGCCATTAGTTCCGTTCATGCCCGTGAAATTCTTGACAGTCGCGGGAATCCCACCGTTGAAGTGGACATTGAGTTGGAAGATGGAACTGTAGGTCGTGCTGCCGTCCCCAGTGGGGCAAGCACGGGAATGCATGAAGCCTGTGAATTGCGGGATGTCGATCAAAAAGATCGTTTTCTAGGTAAGGGTGTTCAACAAGCGGTCCAGAATGTGAACACAGAAATTGCTGACGTTCTAGTCGATTTGGATGCTTGTGATCAATTGCTGATTGACCGAGTGATGCTAGACTTGGATGGAACGGAAAATAAATCGCGATTGGGAGCGAATGCGATTCTAGCCTGTTCGTTAGCTGCCGCTCATGCTTCTGCACATGCTTCTGATCTACCTTTATTCCGATATTTGGGTGGGGTCGGTGCAAATCGTCTGCCTGCTCCGATGATGAATATCATTAACGGTGGTGAGCACGCCAGTAATGGGATTGATCTACAGGAATTTATGGTGATGCCACTGGGTTTTGATAACTTCAGTGATTCGTTGCGATGTGGTACGGAAATTTTCCACTCCCTAAAGAAAGTGCTCTCTTCTAAGGGGCTGAGCACGGCCGTCGGAGATGAGGGAGGATTTGCTCCTGACCTCCCCAATAGTGAAGACGCGATTGACGTCATTTTAACTGCGATCGAACAAGCGGGTTACAAAGCCGGCGATCAGGTAAAGATCGCTTTAGATGCCGCATCGACTGAGTTCTACAACGCCGAAACGGGAATCTATACTGTAGAAGGGCGAGAATTCGATTCCGCAGGCATGGTTGACTTCCTGGCTGGATGGGTCGATAAATATCCGATCTGTTCTATTGAAGATGGTTTGGCAGAAGACGATTGGGATGGCTGGAAGACCTTGACGACTCGTCTAGGAGATAAAGTACAACTGGTTGGCGATGACTTGTTCGTGACGAATCCCAAACGATTACAGAGAGGCATCGATGAAGGAATTGCCAACAGCATTCTGGTCAAAGTCAATCAGATTGGAACACTCTCTGAGACGATCGAAGCTGTTCAGTTAGCGGGTCGGAATGGTTACACGGCTGTAATGAGTCACCGTTCTGGTGAAACTGAAGATACCACAATTGCAGATCTCGCCGTAGCTTTGTGCACCGGTCAAATCAAAACGGGTTCTGCAAGTCGAACAGATCGTATTTGTAAGTACAATCAATTACTGAGAATCGAAGAAATATTAGGAACCGAAGCCACGTTTGGTGGAACGATTTCCTGAAAACTGAATACGTTGACGTTTTAAATCTGCTTCCCTTCGAGTCATCGAAGGGAAGTTTTTTCATGCGCGTTTCAACTATCGGCAAATTAGCAACAAAGAGAATAATCGTTCCATTTTACCAGCTGATGAAGAGTCTTAACCTGCTATGTCGATTTTTATTCAAGAGAGATGAATGCTACATCTCACCTTACGTATCTGAATTGGAACAAAAGTCGGGTTTGAATATTGTGCTTGTCAAACAGAATCAGAATGAGGAATCCAGTTTCGGCTGGATCATTTCAGCCATATTCTGGATCTTTCTATTCATTGCTGCGAGCCTGTTTGCTTCGATCTTATTGGCTCCTCGTTACCTGTCGTATTTGAATTTGCGCAACGAATATCACGTCAATCAGGTACAGTTGGTATCATTGGAGAACCAAGTCGAATACCTAAGACAGGTAGCCCATTCATTAGAGCACGATCCTGAATTTCGATCTGAAGTGGCCCGTGTTGATTTTGATGCAGTTCGTCCGGGAGAAGAGCGAATTGCCGTCGAACCAAATCTGGCTTTGGATATACCCGAATGGAACCCCAATCATAAGATACCTTTAACCAACGGGTCCTGGTATCTACCGATATTAAACGTACTTAGTGAAAATCAAAAGGTCCGCTCATCCATCTTGCTGATCGCTGCAACGATTGTTGTCTTGTCATTCACCTTCTTACATGAATCTCACTCCCGACAGTTAGAGACCATAACCAAGTCGACTCGAAACATGATTGGGCTCGTACTTTCGCGATATCAAATTTCAGAAGAATACCTGGAAGAAGATGAGAGCTGATTGCATCAATACGATCTCTCCAGCCAGATTGTACCGAATATACGGGTTATACGATGTAAACCACCTTTGGTGATCCTAGCCATTTTTCACAAGACCCTTGTTGTTCGGATTGGGTTTGGAATAGCTGCCAGTGGTAGCAAATCTCCTGCAAAGCAAGAAGCTGAAATCAAAATCATTTTGGCTCATATGATCAAATGACGATTTTAGGAGTAGAAGCATTTAAGACTATTCATCAGTGAAGGGCATCACGGAATGGAACGGGAGTCAGTGACTGCTATCTCAATATTAGCAGAATTCAGGCTGAGACGTTGGGCGCGGGTGCATTATGTTTCATCTCACCAACGAAAGGAAACATGGAATCCCATTGTGTTAGATGAAATGAAAATAAAGGATCAAGAGATGGAAAAGACTACAAAAGAGAATAGTATGAAAGCACGCGTTTCATCTATGTACGTGCCACTAGCTCCCGATGTAACATCTCGGATTGATGAAGCCCACAACGAAATCGCAGCTCCTCACATCTTAAAAATACAGGATGCACCAATTCGTCACTTTGATAAAATAGCTGATGAATAGGTAAGTGAGTATTGTTTTCGATTTATTTTCTAGGGCCGACATAATCTTCAACAAAGGCGTCCAGCAGTAAAACATCAAGCCGATCCATTTGTTCCGACTTTTCATCGCCAGACTGTAATGGTGGTTCATAGTCGGCGGCTGCTGTGATCCTGATCCGTTTCGGCGCAATCCCCTTCTGAATCAGATACATCATCACCTGACGACCTCGGTCATAAGTTAATACCAGCTTATCCTTCACCGGCGAATCTGCAGGCAGCGATTCGGTTGAAGTGTGCGACCTCAATTCAATTTTATTTGGTTTACCAGCTAGTTCTGGGACGATTTCATCCAATTTTTCCTTTCTCTGTTGATTCAGTTCGATCTCCGTCTGGTCGTAGTAGAGTTGCTTTCCCACTCTTAAAGGGGCCCCTTCGCGCGTTCGGTAAACTCGTACGTCTTTTCCTTCGATAGAACGCGTCTTGATTCCACCTCGTCCTCTCTCTGGAGTATCTGTATGGGCCCCCAACATACTCATTTGCTCGACTAACGAGTTCATCGGAAAATACTTGCCTGGAGGGGCTACAGGGCCTGAGCGATACCCCGTATACTTCTGAATGGATTCCAGAATAGACCGATATTTTTCATCGTTGACGATTTCACTCAGGGAAACCAGCATGATGAAAAATGTCAGAAGCAGTGACATCATGTCACCATAGGTCACCACCCATTCCGGGACTCCCGCTGGTTCATCATCTTCCATGACAATGTACTCCTAGAGTGGTTTTGGAAGTCAGACCGCCCATCGGCAGAAATTGCCCATAGGTAAAGGATTTATGTTTCTTATATATACTGAATCGTCATAGGAGCCAGTTCAACTTACTGAATTTTTCCCAAACGACTCGACTTCAAGGGCTTTTTATCATGAAAACAAGGGGTTTCTGATATCAGAACAAACAATTCAAGGGGCACAAAATGTCCCAAAGTTCATTGACGAATGTAATAAATATCTACAACATTAGGATTTAAGAGAGAAATGATAAGATCAAGTCCAACAACGATCAGGCTCTCAGCCCAATGTATCTGGTCAAAGAAAAGGAAATAGTCAAAGGATGTCGAACCCTCTCATTGTTCAGCAGTCTGAGTTTCTCGCATTATGCGATCAAATTTTAGACGCAGGCATCGTTGCATTTGATACAGAATTTGTTTCGGAGTTTACTTATCGTCCGGAACTTTCTCTGTTGCAATTTGCGTTGAATGGTCAGTCAGTTGCCGTCGATCCTTACGAAGTGAAAGATTTATCCCCTTGGTGGGATATTATGACTAACGACTCCACAACAGTAGTTGTGCACGGAGGACGTGAGGAAGTTCGATTTTGTCGACATTTTTCCGGGAGTAAGCCAAACAAGCTGATTGATTTACAGATTGCCGAGGGATTGCGGTCGCGAAGCTTTCCAATTTCTTATACCGCGTTAGTGGCGCGTGTGCTCAGTGAAAAAGCAGGAAGCAAGGAGACGCGCACAGACTGGCGCCGTAGACCGCTCACTCAACAGCAAATCAAGTACGCGTTGGACGACGTAAAATTTGTATTGAAGATTTGGAACATACAAGAAAAAGAGCTAACGGATCTGGGACGAATCGAGTGGGCAGAAGCCGAATTTCAGCGGATGGTCGATGAAGTAGACTCCGAATTCCACCGCGAAAACTGGCGACGCCTTTCCGGGCTGCATAAACTAAAGCCGCGAGAATTGGCCATCATCCGAGAACTATTTGATTGGCGAGATGAAGTTGCTCAGGAGAAAGACCAACCCGCACGCAGAATATTGCGCGACGATCTATTGATTGAGCTGGCTCGTCGAAAACCGAAAACGACCCAAGATCTAATCGCAACGCGTGATTTAAATCGTAAAAACATGTTTAAGCTGGCTCCCGAAGTGGTAGACCGCATTGCCAAGGCACAACAAATTCCCAATGATCAGCTTCCTCAACATATCGATAATCCAAATACTCAACAAAATCAAGATGAGCAAGTGATTGGAAAGTTGTTAGGAATCGCTTTAGCAAATCGTTGTGCAGAAATGAATGTTTCTCAAACACTAGTGGGAACATCAGCCGACTTAAGACACCTGGTTCGCTATCATGTCTATCGAGAACATAGTGAGGAAAAACCGCGTTTGATGGCTGGTTGGCGTGCTGATGTTTGCGGTGATTTACTAACGGATGTGCTCGACGGTAAGATTTCGATGCGCGTTGCCGATCTTGAGTCTGATCATCCATTGCATTTTGAAAGACTGGATTAAACCGTCTTTTAGTTACCCGGCACTTTATAATAATCTGGTGCTTACAAGGAAAAAGGCGAACGAATGAAGCCGTCTATCGTAATATTAGTGATTCTGATTTCTGGCACGACAATATTTTCCGCAGAACCCGCTCCGGAAGAAGATTATCAGAGCCTGGAAGGAACATGGACGAGAAACGATCAGGATTCGAAAGGATCCCCCATCAGAGTGGAGCAGGAGATCAAACAAAAAATTTCCACACTGAGAATTTATGATCGAAATGGTCAGTTGGTTCATTCGCATCAGGCGAAATTTCAATTGCAACGTATGAGCGATGTGAACGTGTTCACGTTTTATGATTTGAAAGTTTTAGAAGGACCGAACAAGGGCAAACAACAAAAGGCCCCGCAATCGTTTGTGTACCGCGTCAAAAACACTCAATTTGTCCAAGCCGAAGGACTTTTAAGAAACGATAAAAAACCATTGAGAACGCTAATCTGGTGGAAAGTCAAATCGCCTGTTCCGCCCTCGGACATCTGAGCCAATTTATCTTCAGATTATCAAAGCGGCCCACAAAATTAGTTGCCAATGAATTTCAGTCTTTAAGTTTTGAAAGTAGGAATATCAATACTCTTCATGTAGCAAGTGAAAACTAATACGCATTTCAAGAAGGTCTTAAATTTAAAAACATTATTTGTTTAAAATGCGTTCCGACTCTTTAAGATGCTTTTCAAACTTTTCTTGGTCACGATTTTCTCCTTTGTGAGCATTGTCTATCATCGGATAAAGGTAGTCTCTGCCTGCCCACAATAAATGTTGCAGGTGAGGGCGATCCGAGGATGCATTCACTTCCAACTCTTCGAGAATCGGACCTAGTTCAGTTTTAGTTTTAGTTTTGAAACTAGTATATTCGGATTCACTGGCATTCTTTTGTTGAAGTGCAAGAAGCTCTTTGTATACAACCTGAAATTTTTCCAGCTCTGCGTGCCCGCCCGGTCCAAACAAGCCACCTAAAGGTACAAAATAAAATAGAGCAGCTAAAGCAATCACAGCGGCCGCACCACCGAGAATCTCTGGCTTCATCAGCGGACCTAATGCATCCAGAGGGTTGGAACGAGCGACTTTAATCTGCGGTTTTGGACGTGCTGGGGTCGGAGGTGTAACGGGGGGCGGAATAGAGGGACTCGCTGGCATTGCCAGAGGAGCAACTGGGGCTGCTACTTCTTTCACCGGCTCTGCGGCCATTTTAGATTCATGCTCCTGCGGTTCTTCGGAAGCATCTGTTGTTTCTGTTTCTGTTTCTGCTGGTTTTTTAAATTGCAGTGCTTCAATTTGCCAAGCCTCAAACCATTCGCCTTTTCGACCTAATTTGACTAAGTCGGTCGACTCAATACGTGCTTGTTCTGCCCATAATTTAATTTTATGGGCCTCAATGGGACCATATCCCATCCCACCCAATTTGCAAAACCATTTTTGCCTTGAACGTACTTTGAGGATCGGCGGTTTAGGTGGTTCTTTGGTCGCAGTTGGTTCTGATGATATTTCTGCAACTTGTTCTTCGACAACGGCATCTGCTGAAGCGTCTACAGTGCTCTCGGATTCTTCTTCCTCCGAGTCTAACACATCCAGATCATTAGCCGATGAACTCAGGAAGACGACGGTTCGCGCAGGAATCCACTCTGGTTCTGCCGATGATTTGACATTGTCGTTAGGTGCTAACTCGCCATCAAGCAGAAGCTGCATGAGGTCATCTGCAGACATTGGCCCCAATTCCTGATTCAGAATTTGACAAAACCATTGAATGTTTTGATGTTTACTTCTGACAGCTTCGAGTGTGGCAAAGCGAGGTAGTTGTGCTTCCAGTTCAGAAGAGAGTTTATCTTCTTCTTCAATAATCGAAAACCCATCCATGCTGGGAAGGTCTTCTACTGCCTTAACGCCAAAGGAAGAATCAACTATGGAAAACTCGTCGAGTGAAGGCATCTCATCGATTGGTGCGGAAGAATTGTCAGAGTCTGCATCAAATAGTCCACCAATTTCCTGCGCTGGGAACCAATTTCCAGACTCTCCATTTTTTACATCCATTTGAGGATTAAGCTTGCCTTCATGCGCCATGGCAAATAGTTCTTCAAATGTAATCGGCCCACATGTTTCGTCTGATTGCTTATAGTACCAGCTATCCAATGCCATTTTTCTGAAATACTCTTCGTCGGATCAAAGTTGATTGAAGTTCGATATCGATTAGTAGAACGCAAAAAATCCTGCGTTTCCTTGATATCATTTTAGCTTGAATGGTGGGGGAGGGTTCCATGCTTTCTACTGTGTTTTTTATAAAAACCAATAAAAATCAGCTATTTAAAACGATCAATCAAGCGGTTCAACGTCGAAACGAAGACGTATTCAGATGTATTGAGGTTTAAGAGACCAATACTTGAAAGTCACCATCCAATACTTGCCCGCCACTCATATTCTGAAGGCGGGCAACTGATAGAAGCGATTTCGCAAGAGGAGTGATTAGGACTTCGCCGTGGCTGGTTTTCGTTTTAGAGTCAGTAGAGCCATAAAAAACACAAACATGACACAGAAACAACAGGTTCCAGCAAACCAATCACCATATTTTGTATAAAGACTTGTTCGATGATCTAGTGGAATCGTATCGATGACAACTGCATTCAGTGATTTATTCCAGCGACCTGTTTTAGAATTGACAAATGAAGTGCGCCCTTGATTATCGCCATCGATAAAGACGTCAGGCTCGACAATCATACCATCACCATCAATCACCGCTGAGATGCCAGTATTCACGGCTCGTACCATCGGCGTTCGATTTTCAACACAACGAAAGGCGGCTGTAATCAGATGTTGGTCTAATTCACTTGAACCATGAAACCATCCATCGTTTGTCAGATTGACAAGACAGTCGATAGACTTGCCCGTCGAATTGGGTTCAGATGACTGATTAATCATCGAGCGTACCAGATGTGGTACCGTATCTTCAAAACAGATAATTGGAGCAAAATTCCAATTTCGATATTCAAATCTAGCAGCGCGTTGACCTGCATCAATGCCAAAGGATGCGCCATATGGAGTAAAATATTGCAAGAATGGCAGTGTATCTCTTAAAGGCAGGTATTCACCGAAGGGAACGCGGTGAATCTTATCATAACGTGAAACGAGACCATAGTCGGGCCGTACAAAGACAGCGGAATTAAAGTGTTCCACTTTAGAATCTCCTGCCGCGATGGTATCCAGTCCAATCACGAGAGCTGCATTGGCTTCTTGACTCATGTTAGTGAGTGCTTTTCGGACAGAAGGTTCAGTCCATTTTTCCAAGGGAATTTCTGGAGCAATGGTTTGTAATTCCTGATTGGTTTTTCCATTACGTTCGATTAAAGGCCAACGGAACATGGTTTCCGGCCAGATGATCAGATCGGGCTGATAGCGAACCGCAGCGCCCATTAAAATCTGGTGCTTCAAGTACATAGACCGCCATTCGCCGGGATCGTGTTTAACAGACGTCGGAAAGTTACCCTGGATCAACGCCGTACGTGGCCCCTCTTGAAACGCAGCCTGTGAACGACGCACATATCCATATCCGAGAACAGCAAAAAACAGGCTCAAGCAAACGGCGGTCTGAATGATGTGTTTTAAGCCTGTCTGATCCATCTTCTGTTCTTCAGGAGTAAGCTTCATTGGAAATAGTTTGAATCGTCTCATGAGAGAGGCAGGTATCAGATCTGCGAAGCAAGCTGCCAACAGTACTACCAGAAAGCTGACTCCATATGCCCCCGTAATATCACTTATTTGAATGAGTTCGATCCAGCGATACTGCGTATGCCCGATGTAGTACCACGAAAACCCAGTAAATAAGTAGGCACGCATATATTCCAGCCCAACCCACATGACTGGTGCAGCAGCCGGTAATGGAATGTGGAAACGATGGACTGCAGTACGTGTAAGCACAACGAATGCAGGAAAGTAAATTGCGACGTAGATCGCCAACGCAGCCCATGCGACATACATTGAGGGGTCACCCAGTCTCATCCATTGAAATGACACCAGAGTAAATAGAAACCCAGAACTATAGATGGCCGTATACATAAAACGTGTCTTGCGCGGAATTCTCACGAGAAGTAAAAGTGGAATCAGGCAAACCCATCCCAGAGGACCAAAATCAAGGGGTGTAAAGCTGGCCCACATCAAACAGGCAGTAAGTCCCGACATCAACCAGGCGCCAAGAGCGGGAGCTGGAGAGGTGCGTGCGGTGTTGATGATTTTTTGAACGTCCTTCCCTAAAGGGAGACCATTTTGCAAATCTTCATTCGAAGGCACATCTTCAGACACGGGAGATTTTTCCATTGATGGGTGATCAGAGTGAGAAGTTTCAAACGTTGGAGTGCTAAAGGCCATGATTTCCGTCCTTGGAATCTGATCTCAATAAGGAAGGCTTTTGAAAAAACCTTCATAAGTGAAACATCGTGTTTCATCTAAACCTGTAATATCTACTACGCCACTTTTATGATCCGGAATAGGGCCATTCTTGGAAAATGGCCGCAATTTGACTCTGATCAAGGTGATTTTTACTGAAATCAGCCATTTTAGAGTAGACCAATTCTGGGAGAAACTGTTGCTACCATAAAAAAGTGTCAACCTTATCACCTGCCTGATAAAGCTGATTCCCGGTAGGAAACAATGCGACGGCATTCGCGTTCACTGTCGAACGCAAATCGGCGGAACCTAATGTTTTCAAAGGAGAAACGCTGGCTTCACCAGCTTCCCACTCTACCAGAGCGGGATGATATGTCGGACGATTGCCCCTGGATTGGAATTCTGATTTCAAGCGGGCTTGAAGGGGAGCTGCTTCTGGTGTTGGAAAACCCATAAATTGTCGAATCGCCAGTTTTACAAATAATTCAAAGCAAACCATGCTACTGACAGGGTTTCCAGGTAATCCGAAGATATAGCAAGGGGCTCGATCTGCCTCCTCAAGCACTCCAAACCAGAGTGGTTTCCCCGGTTTCAAATTCACTTTATGAAATACTTGTTTCACGCCTGCCGCCTGTAATTCCGAAGGAACTAAATCTAGTGTACCGGCAGAAACACCACCTGAAAGCAGGAGAAAATCGCTCTTTAAGCCTTCGAGAATTCTTTCTCGTAAATGACTTCGTTCATCACGGGCGATTCCAAGTGGAATGGGCTGCGCCTGTGATTGCAAAATTTGCGTATGCAACATGATTTCATTCGAATTTCGAATTTGTCCCGGCTGAGGAAGTTGTTCCGGAGGAACCAGTTCATCGCCAGTTGCCAGAATTGAGAGACTAGGAACACGCCGCACAGAAACGATGGGGCTACCAGTTTCTGCTAATGCTCCTATTTCCTGAGCTCTGAGAAACGTCCCAGCTTCGAGCACGGTGGCCCCCGCTTCGAGAACCGAGGATCGATAAAGCATATTTTTTCCGGGAGTCACCGGAGATGTTTCAATTTGGACGGTCTGCTGCTCTTCGTTCATTTCGCAATGCTCGATTTGGATGACGGCATCAGCTCCCTCAGGAAGAGGAGCGCCAGTCATAATCTGCGAAGTTTGTCCTGCTTGTAGAGGTAACGTCGGAACACTGCCAGCATAGATTGTTTCCAGGATTTGCAGCGTTGCCATTCCGTTGGATAAGTCAGCACTTCTGACCGCAAACCCATCCATCAAGGCTTTATCAAACGGGGGAACATTCACATCACTGACAGTTCCTTCCGCAAGTACACAGTGATAGGCATCAAGCAATGAAAATTGATGTGGGGTGACTGGCTTTACCGTCTCCAAAATCAGGTGAAATGCCTCTTGAACACTCAGCATGCTAGATCTCTTCCTTTTCTGCTCAAGCGTTGGTTAGTTGTTCTGCGGGAAGTTGGAGGAAATTTTTTAAAAGCGTTACTCCCTCCAAAGTGAGAAAGCTTTCCGGGTGAAACTGAACTCCATGCACAGAATACTTTTGATGGCGGATTCCCATGATTTCTTTAGGATGCCCAGCATCTTCAACCCAGGCACTGATTTCAAGCTCATCAGAGAAAGACGCTTCTGGAACAATCAAACTGTGGTATCGGGTTGCTTGAAAAGGAGAAGGGAGATTTTGAAAAACACCAGTTCCATCATGATGAATCAAGGACACTTTTCCATGCATCAGCCGCTTCGCACGAATAACTTTTGCTCCAAATACTTCAGCGATGCATTGATGTCCCAGACAAACCCCAAGTATGGGAACTTTACCAGCAAAATGTTGAATGACCTCTTTGGAAAGCCCTGCCTCTTGAGGAGTACAAGGGCCTGGAGAAATGATGATTTTTTCAGGAGAGCGCTGCTCAATTTCTGCAATCGATGTTTGGTTGTTACGGACAACCTGAATGTCCAACGTGGGATCAATTTCCCCAAACCGTTGCACAAGGTTATAAGTAAAAGAATCGTAGTTATCGAGAACAAATAGCACGGTACACCTTACAGCTTATGAGTTTGAGTCAAATCACAAATTTGATCGAGGCTTTATCATAGTCAACTAAAATCAGAAAAGCGACTTGTTAGAAATAGCCACTTCAGGAGTCATTTAAAAGCTTGAGAAGTTTCGATTTAGTGAGAGTCACCACAGAAATTGAATACTCTCATATTGGAATGAGAATACTGCTTGATAATGAAGACAAGGTATTTACTGCATTGTTCTTAATAAACTTGATGTTGACTGAAAATAGTAAAAATTGTTATTAACTCGGTCCATCTCCAAACTTCCCAAAGGGCAACATGCCTTTTTGTACACATTATTAGTTTAATAATGTACTTTGAATAGGAACACACAACTTCAGGAGTTAAAGGTTGGGCTCCAAGACGAAGCCGAATTGGCTACAGAAATTTAGAGTAACACATCGCCAGATCTTTTGGATGGTGGTATTTTTGCCTATTTTTTGCGCAATTTACTATCTGTCTTTTTGGCTGCGCTTTGAAAGCCACCTCAACGTTGATGGTGTATTAGGGGAAAATGGCTTTCGGATGTTTCGTTCAACTGTCTTCTGGGCCGTGGGTTTGAAGACACTTACTTTCTGGAGCAGTGGTGTTTATAAAATTAGAAGCCGGTATATTACGGTACTGGATCTGGTCAATCTCGCCAAAGCAGTCACACTGAGTTCTGCGGCCCTTGCATTAGTCGATTATTTGATTTTCCCCAATATTATGATTCCGCGTTCGGTGTTTCTGATTGATTGGGGCTCTACAATTTTGACTGTTTGCGGTTTTTGTGCAGGAATTCGCCTAGTTCAAGATAGCAGTCGTATTTTTCGACAGCAGAGTGATTGCAGACCTGCGTTTATTATCGGCGCCAATGAATCTGGTGCATCCTTGCTCCGAATCATCGAGCGAAATAAGGAATCGTGCCTGAAAGTGGTTGGATTTTTGGACGATCACGCCAACCGAATTGGAACACGAATCAACGGAATTCCTGTCCTTGGATCTTTGCAGGAGATGCGTTCTCTGGCACAAAGATACGAAGTTTCAGACATTCTGCTACCAGCAGATGAGATTCCGGGTATGACCGTTCGTCAGCTCGTTGAGGACGGAAATTCGGTAGGTATTCAGGTTCAAGTACTCCCCAGTTATCAACAACTACTGTCCGGTAAAGTCGAAATGAAACCACGTCCGGTTTGTATTGAAGACTTGTTAGGACGAGAACCCGTTGAACTCGACATGCAAAATATTTGTAACTGGATGGACGACCGTGTCTTGATGGTGACAGGTAGCGCAGGAAGTATTGGTTCAGAAATCTGTCGCCAGTTATTACAATTTTCTCCGAAAAAATTGATCCTGGTAGATCGAACGGAAAATAGTCAGTTCTTTCTGGAACGTGAATTAGCCAGTTTGGGATACAACGGGCGATTTGATGTTGTTATCGCTGATATTAACGACTCAAAACGTATGCGGGCTGTGATGCGAGAATTCCAGCCTGACATTCTATTCCATGCAGCAGCTTATAAACATGTTCCACTTATGGAAAGTAACCCAGGAGAAGCCGTTAAAAATATCGCGCTTGCTACGAAGCATCTGGCAGATCTCGCAGAGGAGTTTGAGGTTGGCACTTTCGTGATGATTTCATCCGATAAGGCTGTCAACCCGACCAATGTGATGGGAGCCAACAAACGCATTGCTGAACTCTATGTTCAATCTTTGGCTGCACGATCAAAATGTCATTTTGTGACGGTCCGATTTGGGAATGTACTGGGATCAGCGGGAAGTGTTGTGCCAATTTTTACACAACAAATTCAGAACGGAGGCCCCATTTCGATAACCGATGCGCGGATGCAGCGTTACTTCATGACCATTCCGGAAGCCTCTCAATTAGTGATCCAGGCAGGCGCCATGGGCCGCGGTGGAGAGATTTTTGTACTCGATATGGGAGAACCGGTTCGTATCATCGATCTTGCTGCAGACTTGGTTCGTTTATCCGGGTTGAAACTAGGCGAAGATATCGATATTGAATTTACGGGATTGCGTCCCGGCGAAAAGCTTTATGAAGAGTTACACGTAGATGGAGAAAAGCACGTACCTACGTGTCATCCCCAAATTATGGTCGCGGAGAAAGTTCATTTCAGCGAACAATTCATTGAAGAAGCATTTAAACGGCTTTTCGATCTCACCGAGCAACCTTCAGATCAGATTTTGGAAGAAATTCAAAGAATTCTACCAGAATTCCAGTCTGCCTATATTAAGCCTAGCCAACAGTCGTTCAAAAGAGCCGCTTAATCTACGCTGAGAGTACGTGCATTCATTTTCATAGTGAATAACACATTTCTTTAAATGGTCAAACGATTTCGACTACGACCAAACCCTCTATCAGCTTCATTACAGTCTGATCGAAATCAAAGACCCGGCCCCCTTTAACGGTTATCGCATTCGCGCCAATTGCACCGACTGCGCAAACCAAAAAGCCTGCAAAAAGACTATCTTTTTTTCAGACGAGTGGAAAGTCGTGAGCTAGAGTTGCTGTGTACGGATGGGCTGGATGCGCCAGACGTACCCAGTGATCTGTATTTGTTTCCTCTCACAAAGATGGTCCAATGAGTTTTCAAAACCCTCGCTATATCCGTCGTTACGTCGTCACAGTCGTTGTTTTGGTGTTGTTATCACCGTTTATCATTTATGGTGCGCATCAAAGTGTCGAAAGTATGTGTATTGCCCCAGAAAAGTGGGCACCTCCTTTCATGCAATCACGGCTGGACTATGATCGGTTTACAAAGGACTTCGAAAGTAACGACCTGATCTTAATCAGTTGGCCTGGTTGTTCTGTAGATGATCCGCGTCTCCTCAAACTAGAAGAAGCTTTAGACGCACCGCGCACTACTGATTTTGGAGAGACACATGCTTCATTGTTTGACCGTATCGTCAGCGGAGCGGGAACTGTAAAAAGCTTAACAGCTCCTCCACTCAAACTTTCACGAGATGAAGCAGTAAAGCGTTTGGAGGGAGTTCTAGTTGGTAAAGACCTGAATGACAGTTGCGCGGTTATTATTCTGACACACCGTGGAAATGAACTACGTAAGAAATCAATAGCACACGTGCTTTCTGTCGCAGAAGAAGTCTGTCAGTTGCCACGAGAAGATTTTCACATCACAGGACCTCCCGTAGATGGTGTCGCCATTGATCGGGCCAGTATTCATAGTGTGAATCTGTTTGGAGCTTTGTCTGCCGTTCTGGCAACGGGCTTATGCTGGCTTTGCATCCGTTCCTGGATGCTGACGGGAACGATCTTGCTGGCAGGTTTGTTTGGTCAGGGTCTCGTACTGTCAATGGTCTATTATTCCGGAGCGCCTCTGGATGCCGTTTTGATTATTATGCCTTCGCTGATTTTTGTACTTACCATTTCAGCGGGCGTCCACTTAGTGAATTACTATTACGATGAATTGTTTGCTACAAAAGCTAAATCCAAGACAGAAGCCAAAACAGCGGTTCAGAATGGTTTTTCCAAAGGTTGGAAACCGTGTCTGCTGGCCGCTGTAACCACAGCCATTGGACTGGGATCGTTAATGGTGAGTCAGATTTCTCCTATAGCGTTATTTGGCCTCTTAGCATCATTAGGTTTGTTGATTACCCTGAGTGTCTTACTGTTGATCTTGCCTGGAGCAATGCAGCTATGGCCACCGCAACAAATCCTGAAATACAATCAGGAAGGTCTAACTAAGACAACTCCAAAATATTTCACCAGAATCTCATCCTGGATGGAAAGATTGCCGAATTGGCTGGAGCGGTATTCTGTTCCTGTTTTCCTATCAGCATTATTACTGATGACAATTTCGGCTTATGGTTTACTTTCCATTCGCTCTTCGGTCGATGTTCCTTCACTGTTTCCCAAAGGAAGTCAGGTCCTGAAAGATTACCAGTTTAATGAAGACCGCATGGGGCCGTTGATCCCTGTTGAAGTAGTTATTGAATTTGGCCCTGATTGCAAGAAGACATTTTTGCAGCGACTGCGAATCATCGACAATATTGAAAAAACAATCAAAAATATCGATGGCTACACAGGCACAATGTCGGCAGCCACATTTGGTCCAAACCCCGTCAAACATAATGGGTTTGAGTCAATATTTAGAAAAGTCGTCACAAATAAAAAATTGGAAGAAAACCGAAAAGCGATCGTGAATTCCGTTTATTTATCGGATACCGATGGAAAAGAATCGTGGCGAATCAGTGCGCGAGTGCCTGCTCTTGAAAAAATTGATTATGGCGCCGCTTTAAATAAACTGAATGCGACTTTGCAACCCGAACTCGAAAAGTATGGTGAGCAAGGCGTGCAATTGACAGCATATTACACTGGAATTATGCCTTTGATTCATACTGTTCAACAATTGATTCTACAAGATCTTACTCGGAGCTTTACAACAGCTTTTATATTGGTGGCTTTGGTCATCATAATTGTACAACGTAGTCTCTGGACTGGGTTATTAAGTATGCTACCGAATGTATTTCCCATCGTCATTGTTTTTGGACTGATGGGTTGGCTGGATATCCCCTTGGACATCGGAGCGGTAATGACTGCTAGCGTTGCCTTGGGAATTGCCATTGATGATACATTGCATTTCCTGGCATGGTTCCGCAGAGAAAAGGCGTTGAACCGTACCAGCGAAGAAGCGGTTCGCTCTGCTTTGAA
>JAJDEK010000430.1 GCA_029259875.1 Planctomycetaceae bacterium | reverse complement strand
GAAGCGGCTGAGGCACAGGGGGACTTTGAACAGGCTGTCTTATTTTACGACCGTGTTTCAGACTCAAAAAAGAGGGACGCGATGAAAGCCCGTGGCAAAGCGGGTGAAATCTTGTTGATGAAATTAAAAAGTCCTTCGCGTGCGGAAGCAGAATTTCAACAGCTTTTAATGCTCGATCCTCAAAATACTTTTGCGAATGAACATTTAGCGTATTTGTTTGGATTAAGCAGTCAAAGTTGGGAAGCAGAGCGTCCACGTTTGTCCTTGATTCCCAGTAATCAGTTTACTCCCGTCATCCTTTATCTGCTTGTGATGGGAGACCGTGCGTTTGAAAACTATCAGACGGTACTTCAATACGCCAAAATATCCTCCAATGACCCGCTGATTCTTTTAGGACTGGCACGTGGTTCGATTGAAGAGCAGCATTTTAAAAAAGCAGAAGAACAACTGCGACAAGTGATCAAGCTGGCCCCAGATCTTATGGAAGCAAATGTCAGATTAGGTCAACTGATTAGTCAGCGAAAGGATCCTCTGGCGATGAAAGTCTGGCTAGAGGAATTGACAGAACAAGCAAATCAGCATCCCATGATCTGGAATATCCGAGGAAACTGGTATCAACAACAGGGAAACGTGAATGCTGCCATTCGATGTTTTTGGGAAGCGATTAAGCTCGATGGGACTAATTCGCATGCTTGCTATCAACTGGGGCAACTTTTATTAAAAAAAGGCGAAACAGAACAAGCAAATCGATTTCTTGATCAAACTACAAAACTCCAGAATTATGAAAGTGAAGTTAAGGTTGCTTATTCAGATCAAGACTTGGACGCCGCACAGAAAGTGGTCCAGCTTGGCACAGAGCTTGGTTTGATCTGGGAAGCATTTGGTTGGAGCAAGGCTGCATTGATGCTCGCACCACAAACGATTTGGGCTCGAAATACGCTGACAGAACTGGGGCCTGAATTGCCAACGCTCCCACTCAAGCGCATGACTGATTCAAAAAATCCGGCATTTGAATTTGATTTTTCGGAGTATCATCTTCCAGCTCAAATCTCAGATTCTTTACCTACCAGTAATCCCCCTGCATTTACGAATTATACCACAGTCACTTTTCAGGAAGTTGCAAAGGTGACAGGAGTCGTCTTTGAATATTTCAATAGCGCAGAACAACCAAACTTAAAACCCAAAATGTATGAGTTCACCGGAGGAGGAGTTGCCATTCTTGATTTGAATAATGATGACTGGCCTGATCTCTATTTGGCACAGGGGTGTGCCTGGCCGCCCAATGAAAGTGATATGCAACATCTCGACTCTGTGTTTCTCAATCAGGGAGACGGTACCTTCCGGAACATAACCAGTAGTACTGGGATTACTGAAAATCGATTTAGCCAAGGTGAGACAATTGGTGATATCAACAATGATGGTTTTGATGATATTTATGTAGGAAACATCGGAAAAAATCGACTCTACTTCAATAATGGGGATGGGACGTTTTCAGAGACAAACCAGGCAGCAGGTGCCATTGCAGACTGGACGACAAGTTGCCTCCTGGCAGATTTAAACAATGATTCGTTCCCTGAAATTTATGCCGTGAACTATCTTACGGGTAAAGATGTTTTCGAACGTGTGTGTCGAATGAATGACGGAACGTTTCGTTCTTGTATGCCACAAAATTTTCCGGCTGCGCAAGATCGTCTCTTTTTGAATCGTGCAAACAGTGATTTTGAAGACATTACTTCTGATTCAGGAATCAAAGTCCCAAATGGGAAAGGCTTAGGAATTGTCGCCGCTGATTTCGGGGATCAAAATAGATTGAATCTCTTTATTGCCAATGATGCAGTTCCAAATTTTTATTTCGTCAACCAGACAGCTAAGCGCAAAAATGTGCCTCACTTCCAGGAGCAAGCGCTTTTGGCAGGACTCGCCTTCAATTCCGATGGACGAACAGAAGCTTGTATGGGAATTGCGGCCGGTGATGGCAATGGTGATGGATTATTAGATCTATTTGTGACGAACTATTTTCGTGAGTCCAATACATTTTACAGTCAGATCAATCCGGAAATTTTTCTGGACCTTACTCGTCAATCCTTACTTCATAATTCCAGTCTTCCCTTATTGGGTTTCGGAACTCAATTTATTGACGCGAATTTAAATGGCCACCTGGATTTGATCGCCACGAATGGACATGTGGAAGATTTGAGTAAGACTGGCATTCCATTTAAAATGCAAACACAGTTTTTCCTTAATTCAGGTGAGGGTCTATATGAGGCAATTCCCGGAAATGAATTGGGGACCTTCTTTGAAGAAAAACGGCTTGGTCGCGGACTTGCGCGCCTGGACTGGAATCGAGACGGCTTACCAGAAGTGGTGATTTCACAGTTACAAGCCCCTGCTGCTTTATTACAAAACACAACCTTGAATCATGGTAACCGTCTTGTCATTCACTTAACGGGAACGATTTCCAGTCGGGATGCCATCGGGACCACTGTGCGTTTGCAAGTAAACGGTCAGGCAATGGTCAGGCAAATGACTGCCGGAGATGGGTACATGGCCAGCAACCAACGAATCCTTGTTTTCGGATTAGGCGATCAGACTGGAGCACAAAATGTATCTGTCGAATGGCCTTCAGGTAAAAGACAATCATTCGAACAACTGGCGGCAAATCAAGAAGTCATGATCATCGAGGGCAATCCTGAGCCAGTGGTGCTGAGGACATATCCTTAATCAACATCTTTCTACTGATTTGTGGGGGCTTCGTAAATTCTCACATTACGAAACTGGCTTTCTGCGCGGGCAATGACATCTTCATCAGCGAGAAAATAGAGATAACGTTGTTTTCCCACATGATAACG
>JAJDEK010000429.1 GCA_029259875.1 Planctomycetaceae bacterium | reverse complement strand
ATTTACGGCAGAGGGGATTCCCGTACATACGGAATTTGCTAACTCCGTAATTAAAGTCACTCAGCGTTTTGCCTATGAACAAGTAATGCCAATCGTTCAAGGGCGTGATCAAGAAGGTGAAAACGTTTCTGCTCAGGTTCGTAGTTTGCTGAAAAATATGCATCAGTTAGCAATGATTCTGCGTGGACGCCGCTTTTCAGCAGGCGCCTTGGAATTACATCTTTCGGAGGTCAGGCTCACATTTGATGACAAACACAGAGTGAGTGGTGCAGTTGAACGTGAGCATGATGAAAGCCACCAGATCATCGAAGAATTTATGCTGGCAGCAAATATTGCGGTAGCAGAAGCGTTCAATGACCGTGGGCTGCGTTTTCTGAGACGCGTTCATCCCTCTCCCGAATTGCCTCGCCAATTGGCATTTGCAGAATTTGTGAACGCCTTGGGTTACACTTTGAAGAAGGCACAAAGCCGTAAAGATCTCCAGAAGATCGTCGAACAGGTACATGGGACACCCGTTGAGCAAGCCATCAATTATGCTTTGTTGCGTAGCTTAAAGCAGGCCGAGTATACCGACGAAGAATTTGGCCATTATGCGCTGGCTGTTGACCACTATTGCCATTTTACCAGTCCCATTCGTCGTTATCCCGACTTAACAATTCACCGTATGATCGATGACATTCTGGAACGACCTGACAAAGGCAAAGGGCAAAGCCCGCAAGGATTAAGCCAGTTAGGGCAAGAGCTTT
Organism: Planctomycetaceae bacterium; assembly: GCA_029259875.1. Taxonomy (GTDB): domain Bacteria; phylum Planctomycetota; class Planctomycetia; order Planctomycetales; family Planctomycetaceae; genus Gimesia. Next base: position 3,474 of record JAJDEK010000429.1, on the reverse strand, counting down.
CCCTACGGGAACGACGTGCAGAAGCAGCAGAACGAGAGTTAACAAAAGTCAAACTGCTGACATGGATGATCGATAATGAGATTAAAACTCTCAACACGATGATCACAGGTGTGGAAACCTTTGGTCTGTTTTGCAGAGGGACGGATGTACCAGTTGAGGGGCTGTTGCATATCAGCCGACTGGGGAAGCATGATTACTTCAATGTAGATGCTGCAAAGTTCAGCATTGTTGGTGAGCGAACAGGACAAGAATACCGGATCGGGGATCTGTTGACCATCGAAGTTGAGAAGATAGATCTCGACCGTCGCGAACTGGACTTTCGTCTTCCGAATTCGAAAAAAGCGGGGAAACCCGCAAAGCAAGGTGCTTCTCAGCGAAGTGGGAAGCCAAAGAAGCCTCATTCAAAGGTGAAATCAAACACAAAAAAGAAGAGTCATAAGCTGAAATCACAACGCGCCAAAAAGAAAAAGAGAAAATAGTAGTAAACGATAAAGAGAGCGGAGATCATTTGCTAACTGTCCGATGATAAAGAGCAGCGTATAATGCCAATATGAATGGACCTGTTTCTTGATGGAGTTGGATGAAGTCTTGAAATTTCAAAAAGGGTCGTAGTTTATAATCAGGTAAAGATTGATGTTCAAAGGCAAAGAAATATAATGACTCAAGTTGCATTATGAATTGAAACGCCAGTCTTTCGAGAAAAAAAGAATTTCGTATGTGGGGCTGAAGAATGAGCCATTCGAGAGAAATTTAATTTCACAATATTATTTGCGGGATCGCCTTAGGGTAACCGGGTGAAAGCTTGATTATGGTGACGAAATTGGCAGAAAAACAGCAATCCTCTCCTCAAAAAAGCGGAAAATCAGCCACCAAGTGGATGATGACCCTGATTTCCTCATCGATTGGTCAAAAGTTCGTGATGGGTATCACCGGACTTTTGCTGTGTAGTTTTCTGGTCGTGCATTTAGCCGGAAACTTGCTGGTCTATGTCGGTGCAAAGGAATACAACGCATACGCAAAAGAATTACATAGTATGATGCTATTGCCTGTTGCGGAAATAGGCTTATTTCTGTTGTTGTTTATTCATATCGCATTGGCTTTTAAGTTGACCCGCGATAATCAACGGGCGCGGCACATTAGTTATCAGCAGACTCAGAGCAAGATTCAGGAAAAGCCTTCCCTCTTCAGTAGGACTCCGCTGGGGGAAACCAGTGCTTGGATGTTTATTTCCGGATCGATCATTCTAGGATTTTTAGTCATCCATATGATCGATATGAAATTGCACGCGAATCCCACTGTCGATTATACAGACGCGGACCCTTATGACATTATTGTTCAAGTACTCGGTAGTAGTTTGAGTGCTCCGTTTTATATTGTGGGAACCATCGTGCTTGGTTTTCATTTATCACATGGATTTTGGAGTGCGTTTCAGTCACTGGGGCTGAATCATCCCAAATACATGCCCTGGATTAAAAAACTGGCGATCGTATTCGCATTTGTGATTGCTGCTGGTTTTGTGAGTCTACCAATCTGGGGATATTTCATTCGTTGATTGTTTCGGATTTCATTCGTTGTCGCAGATAACTCAATAGTTAAACTGTTTCCGTTTTGAAGGTTAACATCATGGCCGAGGCGGCTACTACGGTTCTGAATTCACGTGTTCCTGAAGGGCCTATGGCCCAGAAATGGGACCGCTGTAAACAGGAAATGAAGCTGGTTAATCCAGCGAACAAACGGAAGCACAAAATCATCGTTGTGGGAACCGGACTGGCAGGAGCTTCCGCCGCTGCTTCCCTGGCAGAATTGGGATATCAGGTCCAGTCTTTCTGTTTTCAAGATTCCCCACGGCGTGCTCATAGTATCGCCGCACAGGGGGGAATCAATGCGGCCAAAAACTATCCCAATGATGGTGACAGTGTCTGGCGATTGTTTTACGACACTGTCAAAGGGGGGGACTTTCGCAGCCGTGAGGCGAACGTGCATCGCTTGGCTCAGGTTAGTAATAACATCATCGATCAATGTACGGCCCAGGGAGTTCCTTTTGCGCGTGATTACGGTGGATTGCTGACAAACCGTTCATTCGGTGGGGCTCAGGTCTCACGTACCTTTTACGCTCGTGGTCAAACCGGACAGCAACTGTTGCTTGGGGCTTACAGTGCATTAATGCGACAAGTCGGTACGGGACGCATTGAGTTATTACCGCGACGGGAAATGCTGGATTTGGTTGTTGTGGATGGTGTGGCACGTGGAATTATTGTTCGGAATTTGATCACCGGCGAATTTGAGAAACATTCCGCAGACTGCGTCTTGCTTTGTACGGGTGGCTATGGAAATGCCTTTTATCTTTCCACCAATGCCAAAGGATCCAATGTGACGGCAGCCTGGCGTTGTCACAAACGAGGGGCGTTTTTTGCAAACCCCTGTTACACACAGATTCATCCTACTTGTATTCCCGTCAGTGGTGATTATCAATCCAAGCTGACTCTCATGAGTGAAAGCCTGCGAAATGATGGCCGCGTGTGGGTTCCTCAGGCACAAGGTGACAAGCGTCGTGGAATTGAAATTCCCGATAACGAACGTGATTACTATTTAGAGCGTCGTTATCCCGCCTTCGGAAACTTGGTACCACGTGATGTTGCGTCCCGCGCTGCGAAAGAGCGTTGTGACGCTGGCTACGGAGTAGGGGCAACCAGTCAGGCGGTCTATCTTGATTTCCGTGATGCGATTGCCCGCGATGGAAGGCACGTGATCGAAGCAAAGTATGGCAACCTGTTTCATATGTATCACAAAATTACGGGCGAAGACCCTTATCAGGTGCCAATGAGAATTTATCCTGCCGTCCATTATACAATGGGAGGCTTGTGGGTCGATTATCATCTACAGAGCACGATTCCCGGACTGTTTGTGCTGGGAGAAGCCAATTTCTCAGACCATGGTGCTAACCGCTTAGGAGCATCAGCCCTGATGCAAGGGCTGGCAGACGGGTATTTTGTAGCCCCTTATACTACTGGTCACTTTCTCGGCTCACAAAGCTTGCCCGATGTTTCGACGGATGATGAAGCATTCACAGAGGCAATGGCGAATGCTCAGGATCGTAATGCGAAAATTTTGGGTGTACAAGGAACGCGTTCTTCTGACAGTATTCATCGAGAATTAGGACACATTCTCTGGGATTACTGTGGAATGTCACGTGAGAAAGCGGGCCTCGAATCTGCAATGGGTAAAATTCGTAACCTGCGTGATGAATTCTGGTCGAGTATCAAAGTGCTCGGGCAGGGTGAGCAACTAAACCAGAATCTGGAGCATGCAGGCCGTCTTGCCGACTTTCTGGAATTTGGTGAGTTGATGGTACGTGATGCACTGGTTCGAGAAGAGTCGTGTGGTGGACATTTCCGTGAAGAGCATCAAACGAAAGAAACTGAAGCATTACGGGATGATGATAATTTTTGTCATGTGTCAGCATGGGAGTTTACC
>JAJDEK010000428.1 GCA_029259875.1 Planctomycetaceae bacterium | reverse complement strand
CGTCTCTTGATTCAAGACTTGAATCGAATCCAAATGATGAAGTGCTGAGGCTTCTTTGAGTTCCCATACTTTTTCAACTACCGCATACAATGCCAGCATAATTTTTCCCGAGGCAGGTTCAATGGCAATGGGTGCTTTGAGCAAATCACGATGCTCTGGTTGTAATAATTCTGATCCTTGATGAAAGCGTGTCGTAAAAAGCCAGAACTCTTGATGATCTACTTGAAACCCCTGTTGCCCTTCATGAATTCCCCCTTTTCGAACAATGACCGACTGAATGCCCTGCCCTAATGCAGCACAGACGGCCCCCCACTCTTTAAATGCCATTCGATTCTGTATCAGCATATTTTTACCAAGCCAATTACGATCATTGGGTTAAGAATATTGATTCATTTTTTCTTTGGGTGCGGATTCTTCATCCAGTACAAATAACCGTCTTCTGCTCCGACAATCAAATCACGAACACCATCTCGATCCCAATCAACAGTGCAGGGACTACTGGTATGTCCGGCCAGTTTTCGCGCGCTAATTGGTCCTTGATTTTTTAAGACAATCTTGCCATCAACGGTTTTTTCATTGCGATAGAAATCAGCATTCATACTGTTCACAAGCAAATCCAGCCGACCATCGCTGTCCCAGTCAACGACATGCAGTTTATAACGTCCACTACCGCCTGCACGTTTCGTATTTAATTGAATCGGTTTAAGAGATTCATCGACAAAAATTCGTTGACCCGGCAATAGTTTTAACTTTTTCCCCTCACGAACACGTTCAAAGAAGGCAATGTATCCTTCATGATCCAGCATCACCAAGTCAATTAAACCATCTTGATTATAATCAATTGCGACTGGTGTCGTTCTCCACTGAGTCACCAATTGCTTACCACGCGGGTTCCACCAGTTCCAGGCTGGCTTGGGAACTGCTCCTTCCCATTCCACATTGACGGTTTGAGCTGGTGCCAACTGAGGCTTCTTTCGAGTTCCGATATTCTGATACCAGAGGATTTCTCCCCAGATCGAATTCACTAATAAGTCGGGGAGGCCATCTTGGTTCCAGTCGGCAACTGTTTGTGTGGTATAACCCCATTTCGCTTCGCAGGGACCTTGAATAGAACCATTGGGGCCGGCCTGAATACGAATCGGTCGTCCTCCGGCCTGTAAATAACGCGGTTCAGAGAGCCTTGGAGAACTGGCATGCCCATCAAGATTCTCAATGAATCCAATATAACCGGCCGTGTTACCACAAATCAGATCTTCATCTCCGTCTCCGTCCCAATCAAAAGCATAAGGTGTTGCCAGTGCACCAAACTTAACTCCCGCGGCTTTTTGCCGGAAATATCGCGGAGGCGAAAATTGTGGAAGCCCCCCCAGCAGTTCCCCGGTATTCTCCATGAAGGCAACACGGCCATCTTCATCGCCAATCACCAGATCCATGTCACCATCTTTATCCCAGTCAATTGCGGAAGGGACGATCATCTGCAGATCCATCTGTAATAGCTGCCCATTGTTGGCTAAACGGCGACCAGCCACATAGCGGGGCGCTGATCGCGTTCCTGTGTTTTCGAAATATGTCAACTGATCAAGAAATTCGCCACAGATCAAATCGAGATCACCATCATGATCGAAGTCAGCAAAATTAGGAGAGGGCCAACCAAATACTTCGAGTGGCTGATCTCCGATTTTGATTTTGACCGGTTGCTCATACTCGGGTTTTTTATCGGTACCCGAATTTTTCAATACATACACACAGCCATGAAGTGGCCCATTGGTCCATTGCCCTTGTTCGTTATAGGCATCGTCCCATCCATAGTCACTCCAGTCGCCAACTCCCACAATGAGGTCGTGATCTTTGTCGCCATCATAATCAACATAGGACCATTGGTTGCCCCGGATTTTTTTTCCATGAACGTTTCGATCGACGGGTAAGGAGGTCAGCTTATCGAAGCCCTTCTTTTTAAAATCGACAGCTTCACGACCTGAAACCAGGACTCGTGGATTTCCGTCTACATACGAGAGACACGTATTATGATACCCTTTCCCTAACCGCACACCGGGTTCGAATACAGGAAGTTTTTCTGCGTTGTCTGATCGATTTTCAAAAAAGTAAGTTCCATTTGAAGGCTTGTCAGGACAGGAAACCAAGAGATCCATATCGCCATCCCCATCATAGTCCATCGGAAGTGGCCAAGCCCATAAGCCTACTCCCAAATCCACTTCAAGCTGTGGATTGTTGTAGGTCAATTGCTCTAACTCTTCTGCAAATAACGAAAAAGTCCCTGAAAATACAAAGACCATAAAACAAAGCTGAGAAACTGTTCGAAATCTACAAAAAGTAAGCATAATTGAAATTCCTAAAACGGAATGAGTAGTATCGTTCCAAAACAACAGACGTGCTATAATCTCAAAAATATTTATAGATACCCCTATTTAACTCGAATGTTCTGGAAGATTCCAGTCGTTAAATCAGTACCGAATCAATAAGTTGAAATATAATGAATTGGTTGCTTCTTTGTCGTTTATTAGGTCTTGTGGGGATGCTCGTAGGTGTCTCTATGGTATTCAGTCTCCCTTGGGCATTTCCTGTTTTTGGTGAAACCAGCGAATTTGAATCAGCGGGTTTTTGGGGGATTTGCGGCGCTATTGGCTGTAGCCTGACATCAGGAGCAATCCTCTATGCTCTGGGACGCAAAGAACACAGCACGATTTTACGAAAAGAAGCGTTGGCCATTGTCGGTCTGAGCTGGATTTATGCCGGAGTTCTGGGCTGCCTGCCCTTTCTTTTTTCGGGAACGATGGTGGACGCTCATGTTCCTATGACGATCCCGGATGCACTGTTTGAATCAATCTCGGGGTTCACGACCACTGGTGCTTCAGTACTGAGAGAATTGGAAGACCCGGCGCTGGTTCCCCGTTCGGTTCTATTTTGGCGCAGTTTCACCCACTGCCTGGGAGGCATGGGAATCATCGTGTTGTTCGTCGCAATTTTAAGTCATCTGGGAGCAGGTGGAAAAGCTTTAATGCGGCGCGAAGTCCCCGGCCCGACAAGCGAAGCTGTCCGGCCGCGCGTGCGAGAGTCGGCCATTGTCATGTGGACAATCTATGTGACGTTTACCTTAGTCCTGGCATTGATCTTATGGCTGGAAGGGATGAGCGTATTCGACGCGTTTTGTCACAGCTTTGGTTCCATGGCAACAGGCGGCTTCAGCACACACAACGCCAGCATCGGATACTTTAACAGCTCGCTCATCGAATTAACCATCGCACTATTTATGATCGCAGCCGGTACTAACTTCTCACTTTATTTTCTTTCTTTGAAAAATGTTCGTTCACAGAATCGATCATGGAAACACTTTATCGCACCACTTCGAAATGACATCGAGTTTCGCACTTATCTGCTCATATTAGGTGCAGCAACTCTCTTCCTGACTTACAACTTGATGAGCAATCAGGTCTATAATAATCTACCTGACGCCATTCGCTATGCTGGCTTTCAGGCGGTTTCCATTATGACAACGACCGGCTATGGAACCGGAGACTTCGACACCTGGAATGAATCTTCCAAAATGTTATTGTTATTGCTGATGTTTGTTGGCGGCTGTGCGGGTTCTACAGCAGGAGGCATAAAAGTCATTCGATTTGTGCTGTTCGCCAAAATCATCTGGCTCGAAATCGAAAAATCATTCCGTCCGAATGTTATTCGCCCTGTGCGTATTGGAACAACCAACATTGAGCAAGGA
>JAJDEK010000427.1 GCA_029259875.1 Planctomycetaceae bacterium | reverse complement strand
TACATTTTTTTAAAACCATTTCCGCCCGATGCAGGGCAGAGACAGTAAAGATAATTGGATAAAGATGTTCGAAATACCATAATTTGGCGAAGTAAAAGCCAATTGGCGTGGATTCGGTAAAACCGCCCGTTTCCACCTGTTTCAGGAGCCAGTTCAGACTTGATATGATGATCGGATTGTCAGGCCCGAGGCCCGCAGCCAGCAAAGTATCGAGTGCTAAGGCGGTTTCTTCAACACTGGAAGGAGCCCCGGCGTCGCCACCCCAGCCGCCATCGGCATTCTGTGCCGTTTTTAGAAATTGGATTGCTTGTTTCGCCTCTGCTGTTTCACACATTTCCTGAGTCGTATAGGCGGCTAACACCCGCGCCGTTCCATAGACCGGATTTTCCTCATTGTCAATATGCTGATTACCAAACCAGAGAGGCAGCCACGCACCGTTGGCACGTTGCACGGATGACAGATAACGAAACGAACGTTTGATGGCGCGTGCGGCTCGCTTCCGCAGTGAAGCTTCAGCATCACTTGAATCTGTTTGCAGCCACGCTTGTAACGCACGAATCACATGCGCCGAAATGTCAGCGGCACTTTGATCGAAGGGAAGCGTTCCCCAACCGCGACAAAAGGTTGGCCAGCCCCCATTACTGTTCTGTAAATCTAATAACCATTGTACGCCGTTACGTAATGCGAGTCGCAATTCGGAAGAGAGTTCGTTTTCGGAGTCATCTGGCCTCAGATTTAATAATGCTAGAATTGCCCCGGGTGTATCATCGGCATCGGGTACGCCGCCCGGTAGATCGGTCCACGCCCAGCCTCCTGGTTCAGCAGAAGTGTAAGGATGCAATTCCTGGTATTGTTGTTGTAATAACCATTGACGAATCGGGGCTTTTTCAAATTCGGAGAGCGTTCCCTGAATGGCATTCACAGACAGGGTGGTCGTCCAGGTCGCCAAATTGGTATCGATGGGCCAACTGCCGTCAGGTCTGGCAGAAGCGAGTAAAAATTCCAGTCCCTTTTTGACGACAGGGTGATCGACTAACCCCATGCCTGCCAGGCTCATCGTGACAAAACTGGTCAACGGAGCCGCTTCCAGAAAACCACCATTTGTGGGCTGAATAGAAATTAGCTTCTTGAGGCTTTTCTGGATCGACAGATTTCGGATGACGCGTGTAATCGGATTTTTGGGTTTCAGAAAATGATGTCTTACCTGACCGATGGCAATGAGTGCTGGCAGCGCATAGCTGACGACAGGCAAACGTACTGTTTTATAAAAACTGGCAGGCAGGCAGGACAATTCAAAGGGTAGGGCGGGGATGGTTTTCCAATCGACTAATCCCGCGAGCGCACAATGTGTGAGAATGGGTACGGAAAATGTTTTGTCTTTTCCATAGCGGGCAACGACCGCCTCGACGCCACCAATGCGCTCAATGTATTGTTTTGCATTCACGACAACAGAGGCAAATTTTTCAGTATTTCCCGTGGCATGAAATACGGCATGACAGAGCATGCTGGTGGAAATATTGCTGAAGCTTTTGATGGTATCGCCCCAGCCGCCGTCCTCATTTTGATGAGTGGCTAACCAGTGAATCCCTTGTTTGATATAAGAATCGAGTGAGCGATCATCGGCGGGACGGTGGCGGCGAATCATTTCGAGTGCCATGACCGCAGTCGCTGTCGAGAGTGCCGAGGTTGAAAGTTCTCCCTCCCAGTGACCGGCGTCAGTGCGAGCAGAAAGTAATTCTGCACGTGCGCGCTGGTAAGCTGCTTGAACTCTTTGGTAGGAGATTGTTTCACTCATTCCGATGTCTTATTTTTTCAGAGTTCTTGTTTAAATCTTCGAATGCCTACAGGTCCATAGCATCCAGGCTATCGATCAGTTCGTCCAACTCATCACTGGTCGATTGGGAGACCTTTGAACGATTGGGAATGCCAACTTCCATACCCACGGCATCCCTTCCATCAGCGACCAGTTCTACGTCACGTTCTCTGGCAGCCATCTCCAGTGCATCAGGAGCACCAAATAATTTGGAGAGATCAATTTTTAAACCGGCGACTTCACCGTCTGCACCCGCAATGCCCGGTGTTTTATGCCCGGGGAAGATAATCGCATTTTCCGGACAGACACGACTACAGGCAGGACAACCTTTTTTACAGCTATCCTGTTCTTCCACCAAAATTTGTCCTCCCTGATCAACGCCATAGACGCCGAACAGGCAAAAATCGATGCACTCCATGCAATTGGTACACAGACCATAATCAACGACTGGGTACCAGCGACGCTTGGTCGGTTCTAACTGATTGTCTTCGTCAGTTTTTCCGTTATTTTTCTGTGCGTTAATAATATCCAGCGGTTTCAAATACTTTTCAAGCTGTGCTGGTTTGGGGCTTTCCTGAATCAGATTCATGAGCTGAAAGGTTTGAACCTGAGCGTCTTGGGAAAGGCGTCGAATTTCGGTGAGGTAGTCATCAGGGTTCGCGCTGACTCGCAGATCAATCGAATAAATTTTGCGATCGGGCATACTCTGTTGACGTTCAAGGTTTTCAAAGGGAGCCGCTTCGGCTTTAGATGCTTCTAGTTTTTCTTCTTCCTCTTGATCAAGTTCTTCTTTTAAAAGCACAACCCCTTCCTGTCCGCGTACATCCAGTCGGTCAAGTACCCAGTGAGAGGCACGGGGATAGAGCCACGAGAGGACGACTACATCGCCCCGGATTGCCTGCAGAAAGAGAGTTCCTGTGTGGTTGGCAGAAAGATCATAGAGATGGGGCACCAGGGAGACTTCTAGATCAGGTTCCATCATGAGTGCTGCTGCCAGCGTTTCTTCCAACTCACGCTTGGCGGGATTTTTCCCCTGAGCCTGAGAGATCACTACTGTCAATTTTTTATCAGCCATTCCGAAAACCTTTTCAACGCGAAACAAAAACGGTAACCCGTTTGTTGTTTTTTAGTTGAGTTGTCCTTTGATTATCCGTTGGGTTTGTTCCCAGCCATCATCTAATACTTGCATGTACTCGGTGGGGGTCAACCATTGTGCTGCGGACTCCATCTCGAATAACCAACCTTTATCGTAATTATCCGCCTGATTGATGGCGGAGGGATCGTTTAACAATTCTTCATTAAATTCCAGAATCCGACCCTCTGACGGGGCATACAGATCGGATAATGCTTTTGAACTTTCAATCTCACCTATCTTTTGTTTTTCCTGAACAGGAGTAAATGGATCAATGGCCCAATCCAGAAAATACACATCTTGTAATAACCGAACGGAGTAGGCAGAAAACCCCACCCGCCAATGGCCTTCCCCCTGCATGAACCACAGGTGTGATTTACTATAAACACGGTCCTGAGGAATTCGGGCTTCGAAATTCCCCATCATAAAGACAAGATCGTCAGGCATGATTCATTTTGCTGTGAGCTTCGTTAACACTAAACCCATGATGAAAAGGGAGTTAGCTCCCGTGATTCTATTCAGGTGGGATTTTTCGCAATATACGCTACTTTAATAGTAGAAACAGTTTTTAAGTCGGATGCAAGCAGGATTCTGTTTCGAAAACCGGGAAGACAGAATTTTTTCATCAATCCATTGGCAGTACCAGAACCTCAAGTCAATCTCCCAGATCAAGTGACATAATTCAGTCTCAATCTTTTAACACCTCATCATAGGCTGATCACAGGCAATTCCCCACTCGAAATTTTGTAATTCCTCTCTATCAATATGACTATAAATACATAATGCCACTATAGTTGTGTTGTTATTGTTCCTACATATATTTATGAGACTCATATGTCTTGGTAGATCCTCAGAGTTATTCTAAAGCACTCTTCAGCTTGAAGATATATCTATAATATGCTCTGATTACTATTTTTTAATTGACAGATAAAAATGCGTCAGTACGATAGGAAATATCAAGTTGTATCATGTTGTATGTACCTTTCAATGATTTGTTCAGAATCACATGCATGATACAAAGACAATAAAGACCTCTCTGATTTGGATGATCTGACTTTGTTATTCAAAAACGAAACCTTTGATGCTACCTCGTTCGCTGCCAGTGAAAGCGCTGATTCCACCCAAACAAAATACGAGCGCATTGGGGAACATCTCAAAACGCAGATTCGAGAAGGGCAACTTCCACCCGGAACAGCACTCCCTTCTGAACAGCAGTTAGCGAACTTGTTTGAAAGTGCACGCAGTACTGTCAGGCAGGCCATGGGTATGTTGGAGCGTGAAGGGTTGGTCAGCCGGGTTCAGGGAAAAG
>JAJDEK010000426.1 GCA_029259875.1 Planctomycetaceae bacterium | reverse complement strand
AATCAAATACCGATTGTCCAAAACTGGGCGCTTCTGCCAACTTGATGTTACGACGAACGCGACTCTGAAATACCTTGGCAGATGCCCAGGGCGCCTCCGGGTCACTTTCGCTTAAAAAGTAAGACAGGTCATCTGTGACGTCGGCTGCCAATCTTGTTCCCGTCTCATAGAGACACATGACAACGCCAGAAACTTTTAGTTCACGATTCAGACGACGACGAACCAGAGCCGTCGTTTCCAATAATTTGGACAAACCCTGCAACGCGAAAAAGTGAGGCTGTAGAGGGATGATGACTTCCGTAGCCGCTGTTAATGAATTGATCGTCAACACGCCCAGAGAAGGAGGGCAGTCCATAATCAGATAATCAAACGGCTCGGTCTCCGCCATTTTATGAATGGCATCACGCAACACAATTTCCCGGTTTTCGGCATCAACCAGTTCAAGCTCTGTGGCTGCGAGATCCAGAGTCGCTGGAACGACCCATAAATTTTTAGCCACAAGTTGACGAGTTTCTGCCAGTGTTTTAAAACCGGAAAAAACATCGTAAGCCGTGGGAACATTTCCCGTGGGTTCAATTCCCAAGTGTAATGAAGCATGTCCCTGCGGATCCAAGTCGACCAGACAAACTTTTTTGCCTTGCATCGCCAATCCAGCAGCCATGTTCACACTTGTCGTTGTTTTGCCAACGCCCCCTTTTTGGTTCATAATCGCAATGATACGCATCGGGAGTCCCTTCCCTCTTTCTCTTGTGTAAACTTGATCGTATTTTTGTTCCAAACGTTTTTGTACAAACACCTTACGTCGTTCGTGATTCAGGTGGGAAACGTTGGGTTTGAGTTCTATTTCGCCTTTAAGGTGGGGGAGTATATCTGGAAATCGTATTTAAGGAAACACGAATCATGGGGTCCTGTTCTAGAAAAATTCCGCTGAATTTCGACCGTTTTTGTCCCATGTTTTTCTATGACTTACGTCGCATCACACAATCCATTTCGATCAGAAATAGAGAATCATGATCCCGTGAAACAGGGAAGAGCCCCGTCAATTCGAAGCCTTTCTGTCGAAATGCCGTCATCGATTCAATGTAGTCCGGCATATCCTCATACAGCGGAAGAATCGCAATTTCTGACTGGAGTGCCGCAATCTGCTCAACGGATTTGTCTGCACCCTTAAAAACTTCCTGATCAAATCCCTGTGTATCCATTTTCAGATAGATTTGATGATTTGTACTGGAACATTTTGAAATCACATCTTCAAAAACGTCATCCAGCTTTTTGACTTCGACGGTTTCTTTTTGGTCAATCTGGACCTGATCGCTACGCACCTCTTTGGCATAATCATTGGGATTCAGAAATGAGGCAAACACTGATGAACTAGTGAAATTAATTTCCGTCGTCTCAGAAACAGAGCCCAAGGCACAATTATAAGTGTGCCATTTATCATCCCCCATGCTGCTCTGTAATAATTCCTGGTATGCTTCTTTCAAAGGCTCGAAGGAAATAATGTCGCCTGTAAATCCAAGCTCGCGGAGCAGACATCCATACTGACCGCGGTTGGCTCCCACATCCAAAACGATGTTGATCTTCAATTTCTCAAATAAAAATTGTAGGTGTGATTCAAGTGTGGGGTGGTTTCTTTTGATATGAATTAAGTCATACCCAAATAGTTGAGGAATCTTGCGATGAAGTCTCATGATTAATCCTTAATCATTTCCGGTTGCTAACGAGCCTGATCTCTTCTTAAGATCGAATTATTTTGTGAGCGCGAACTCAATTTAGGTGATTACTGTTGGCTATGCAATAAGTTTTCACTGTTTGTTTGTGGAGAAGATTCTTCTAAACGTTGCAGCACATACAGCACATGCTGTGCTCTTAAATTTGCGAGCCACGCTTTCTCAACAGCTCGATGATTAATAATCGGGACCTCTTGAAGAATCTCGATACCCAATAATCGCATCAGATCCTGGAAATCATGCATCGACATCAGGTGCAAGTTGGGTGTGTTATACCATTCGTAAGGTAATACTTCGGTCACCGGTGCACGCCCCTGTTTGAGAACCTGGAGACGAATCCGCCAGTTTCCAAAATTGGGAACCACCACCAATGCTCGTTTCGCGACACGAACCATCTCTTCCAGAAGCTGTTTCGGATGCAGCACCTGTTGTAGCGTTTGACTTAGTACAACATAGTCGAAGGCGCCATCGGGAATATCATGTAAGCCTTCATCCAGATCCGCTTGCAGCACGGGGACACCGCGGGCAATGGAAGCGTGATGTTGTGTGATATCAATTTCGATGCCCAACACAGAAGCATCTCGTTCATCGCGCAACCGGGCCAGCAAACGACCATCGCCGCAGCCCAGGTCCAGCACGCGGCTGCCTGGTTGAATCTGTTCGAGTAGCAGTTTATCCGTCATTTCCAGTGACGGGTCCTGCATACAATATCGATGTTGTGCACGCATAATCAATTTGTCCGCGTTAAAAATCAGTAGCAAAGTAAACTCTGGTTACTACTAATCATTATTTCTTGGCACTTTCTGTTAACCGCG
>JAJDEK010000425.1 GCA_029259875.1 Planctomycetaceae bacterium | reverse complement strand
ACGGTGATGGTAGCTTTACGTTCGATCCCGGTAGCGACTTCCAGGATCTGGCAGACGGTGAAACGCGTCAGGTGACGTTCACGTATACGGCAACGGACAGTCATGCTGCAGTGAGCAACACGGGTACGGTGACGGTGACAGTCACGGGTGTGAACGACGATCCCACGGCAGGAGACGAAGGGATCGCTGCGACGGAAGACGGTGGTACGGTCACAACGAGCGTGCTGACGGATGATGTGGACAGCGACAACGATGCGAATGATTTAATTTACTCGATCACCGCGCAGCCGGGTGAAGGTTCCGCAAGTTCGAACGGTGATGGCACATTTACATTCGATCCCAGTAGTGCCTTCCAGGATCTGGCAGACGGTGAAACGCGTCAGGTGACGTTTACCTATACGGCAACGGACAGTCATGCTGCAGTGAGTAACACGGGTACGGTGACAGTGACTGTGACTGGTGTGAACGATCCTGTCACAGCACAAGATGATGCTGCGACAACCACTAAAAATAACACGGTTAATATTGATGTTCGCGATGACAATGGTAGTGGTGCAGATACTGATCCTGACACGACTGATGTGCTGACTGTGATTCAAATCGATGGACAAACTGCTACGATAGGCAATGCCATTACTTTAACGTCAGGTGCAACTGTCACCTTACAATTAAATGGAACGGTGACGTATGACCCGAATGGCCAATTCGATGGTTTGACATTACCAACAGATGAAGCCGTAGACACGTTTGATTATCAGGTCAATGACGGAAATGGATCAATGGATACGGCGACAGTAACTGTTACAGTTACTGGAAGTAATGAATTACTACAAGTGACGAATGAGTTGCCTGATATAGCACGTGACGGTCTCACGACAGAGATCATCAATCTGGATAATCATTTCGATGATGCTGATCCCGGTGACACTGTGAGTTACACCGTTTTAACACCAACTCTCGTTGGCGGTGATCCTTTACCAGCAAATTTCTGGGCGAATAATATTTTTATCTCTGGGAATGAATTGCACATCGAATACAGTGATTATGCTGTGAATCAGGTCCGCCTTCCTGTAGAAATTACTGTTCAAGCAACTTCAAGTGATGGGATTTCGGGCCCTGTTACCAGTACGTTTATTTTATCACCCGATGCTCAGGAAACTGTTGATATTCAACTGATTGCTCGTTCTAAAGTATCTTCAGGCCGTGACTTTACTTCTTTTCGGGCTGAGCGATCTTTTGAACAAGTTATAACTGAATCTGGTTCAGGGCAATTCCATCTCACAAATAATGGACAGGATCTGGACTATACAATCTTTCTGAATAGCTATGGCATTGACCTGAATACTGATTTGCAAGCGGTTAGGATAATCGATACGTCAGATGGAGATGCAGTTCAATTTACAATTTTCAATAAAGTATCTGCTGATGATAGTCCTGTAGTCGACACGTCACCAAATGTTAATACTCTCTCAGGTACATGGACTGCCGGTGAAGGATTTACCAGCGCGATTCTTGATAAACTCTACAACGGAGTTTTGGCAATTCAAGTAGAACTGGCTGGGAGTGGTGATCTCAGTATCGCTTCTGGTAATAATATTACTGTTTCACCAGAAGTTAATGATGTTGATAGTCTTCCAACTGGACAAACAGAATTTTTCACAGAAGAAGATTATGTAATAGAAATCTGGATCAGTGATCGACTTGCTCAAGTTTTAGCAGGGCAATCAACTACCGGTTTGTCTGGTATTACGTTTGATTTAACTTGGGAAGGAGAAGGCAATATTCCCCAATCTCTGCAATCATTCGCTGAAGATGGGGCTAGCGTCTTCCATTTACTTCCAGGTGTAACGAACCCAGATAATGACAATAATATCGTTGCTGATTTCCAAGGTACGACTCTCAACCCTGGTGTTGGAGGTGGGTCACGCTATGCAAGAGTCGGTTACGTAACGTTCCACGCAGACTCTGCAACACCTGTGGGAAATCCTGTTGATTACACGATCAGCTTTGGTGCAGGCGATGCTATTTCTAGAAATGCTGTCGGTGATGTTGATCTCAGTCAGATTTCGATCACTGACGCTTCCATCACTCATAAACAGTCGTATGAGTTCTTTGTTCAAACAGATCAAAGTAGTATTTCTGTCTCAGGGAATGTAAACATTGGTGGTGAAGTTGTGAGTTTAACTCCACAGGCCGTAGGGTTAGATGAAGCCAGCTTGAGCGGTCGTTTCAATGTCTCCCTCGATGATATTGACAATCCGACACTGATTCAAATTATTGATTCTTTTGTCGAACTCAACCCTTCTGGTTTGTCAATTCCTAATCGTGGTGCAACGGGAGGGCTAACTGATTTCGATTTAGCTGATTTTGGATTGGTCGGGAATAGTACAAATGGTCCATTTAATTTGGCCTTAAGAGATGCGATTGCTGCGGTATTTTCGAGTCAGCGGTCTCTCTCTGGTGGATCGTTTGATATTACTGAAGCTTGGCAGCTTGATAATGGACAAATCGATTCATTTCTTGTTGTAGGTGGTAGTTTTCCTGTAAATGAAAATTCAGAATCGACTAATGGATTGTCAATGACCTTCTTCGATCCTCTAACGACTCCACCTGCTGGATTGGCTTCATGGAGTAATGCTGAATTGACTGAGGTATCACCGGGAATCTATGAACTCATTGTTCCTATCAGTCGTCGGATTTCATTTACTGATTCAAATGGAGTAGAGATTGAATTAGATTTCGTTGGATCTGTCGCAACTAGATTCGAGACGGATCAATCCGATCAGTTTAATGAAACCATAGAGACATCAACAGCAACCAATACTCTTTCCCAGATTACAGGTACACATGTTTTGCAGGGGGCGATTGGCAACAATAGCTCTTTAAGCGATCCTTTGACTGATGTGGATATGTTCCAGGTCATATTGGGGGCCGGTGATACGGTTACCGTAGATATTGATGCTGATATGTTGGGGACCGGCCTTGATAGTGTGATTTACATTTTTGATTCGTTAGGTAATCAAGTTGCATTTTCTGACAATGATCTTGCTCCAGATGAGTTTCTTATAGATCTTGGGGCAAAGGATTCATTTGTCTCATTCACCAACAATACGGGGAGTCTAGGCAGTTTTTATATTGGCGTGAGTGCTCTAAATGCAGCTTATGATTTTGATACTTCCTATGATCCTGAAACTCTAGTCGGTCGTGATGTTGTTGCGACTCCAGCCGTTGACGTTGATGTCTTTGATGTCGGCAGTTATGACCTGACTCTCACTGTTAGTACTGGAGCTGCACCTTTACACGGTACACAAACTGGCACAAACAACCAGGTTTTGACAGAAGGGACAGCGGTCGATCTGGTAGTTGTACGTAATCAAACCGAAATTGACTCAGCAGGTCATGTCAACAGCTTGCCGAACAGTGATACCTGGATCGATGAGTGGAGTTCTTTCTGGGTTGAAGTCTATGTGGAAACGGCTGATGCTAAGGGAATTACTGACGCTATCGTTGATTTAAACTATAACACTAATTTCTTTACAGCCACAGAAATCGAATTTGGTAGAGCTTTTGCCGACAATGGTAACGCGGTGATTAATGATTCGAATGGAAGTATTACTTCATTGGGTGGTAATACGACGATTGAACGAACAGGAAATTATAATAAAGCTCTGTTAGCTCGTGTGAAATTTGAATCTCTGGAACAAGATGATGTCTCAATTGACTTCGAGGACAAATTCATCGGTCCTCATGCTTTGGGGCTTTTTCTTAGCAACGTCAATGTAGGACTGGATGATGATACGGCTACTAACATTATTGTTGGAGATGCTCCTGAAACCGATCTTTGGGCGATTGCCTATGATGTGAATGACGATGATCAGATCAATTTCCGTGATCTGATGATCTTTGCTTCTATCTACGGACAGAATGTACTTGATACAAGTTCTCCTTATGTCTGGGCTCTCGATGCTGACAAGAGTGGAACGGTTAACTATAAAGATTTGTCATTCTTTGCGACAAACTATGGTGTTTACAAAGGTGGTAATCAAGAGGTTGTTTATCCTCCTAACTTCTTGCAACGTTGGTATGGTACTACAACTGACATCACGGGCGGTTCCTCCATCAATGAAGTGATGGAGGAAGCATTGGGAATCTGGCAGGATGCGTTAGGGTTGGAACAACCGCTTGACATTCAACTGGTGATCACCGACTTGGGTGGAACCCAATTGGGCGAAGGGCAAATAACGGCCGTCGATGAACAGGGACGTCCTATTGCCGGAATCGTGACTCTTGATGATGATGCCGCCGGATTGGGCTGGTACTCTGATATCAGTACCACAGCCTTTGGCGGTTCTGAGTTGGCAGGGGGAGTCGCTCACACGGCTGATGTTAACTCTGATGCAGCCGGTCATTACGACTTGCTCACAGTATTATTGCATGAAATTGGTCACGTCGCCGGGTTCACTCAAACGTACGCACCATTCGAGAGTCATGTCGAAGTGGGTGTTGGTGGAACCTTGAGCTTTGTTGGAAGCGGGTTTGAAGCGACATTGACAGAGGATGGCTTGCACTTGGATGAAACCGTTCATGCAGGCGACATCATGAATGCGACTTTGGATCCGGGAGTTCGAAAACTGCCTTCTGTGCTGGATGCACTCATTCTGCAGACGGCTCATGAAACGGCGGCTAATGGGAACTTCGAAATTCAAGTTGGTGTTAACGCACCATTGATGGCGAATCTGCCGATCACCGAACAGATGGC
>JAJDEK010000424.1 GCA_029259875.1 Planctomycetaceae bacterium | reverse complement strand
TTTTCCCCTGTGAAGATAATTCGTGTGCGTATTGCACCAGTTCAGGAAACGTTGCCTGCTGTTGCGTTGGGGAAGTGGAATCGTAGGGCTCGGACACTTCAAACTCCTCTCTTTGTCTTACTTGATGTAACTAAAGACGAATGAATTAAGAGAGAGTGAGTGTGTTGAGAAGCAGTAAAGTATGAGTGAGAAATCTTCCACCCCAGGCGAGAACTGTCAGGGTGACGGTTTGTGTTTATTTATAACGATATTACCTATTTTAACATTTGTGTCAATTATAATTCGTGTGATTTTCAAAAGATGGTTCTGGAAAGTGAATCAATTTCTGATTTCAAGGCTGTGAAGTCTCTGTCTGTGAAGTCCAGGAATCGCTGCCATATTGGCAGCAAAATCAAAGTCTGAAAAGAGTGTCCGGCAGGAAACGACATAAGTTGGAATTATGGATGTATATTGTAAGTGTATTCTATTATTGATTTTATGGATTATTCTGGAAATAGGCACGGCGTTCGCAGCTAGGGACCGTCACGCTCAGGTCCCTGCTAGTGGCCTGAGTTGCAAATTGCGTTGTTGTGGATTGGCTTACTTGCCGCCACAGATCATAAATACAATCAATGTGAAGACATTTGAGTCGGAAACCAAAGAAAATTTAGGAGATCCTAATGGCGAAGAAGGCTGCCAAAAAAGCAAGTAAAGGCGCCCGGATTGTCCCTCTTGGTGACAAAGTCGTTCTGAAAAGAGAAGTCGCAGAATCAACCACCGCTGGTGGAATTGTGCTGCCAGACAGTGCACAAGACAAACCACAACGTGGTGAAGTCGTCGCCGTAGGAGATGGCCATGTCAAATCTGATGGAACAAAGTTGCCTTTGACCGTCAAAGAAGGGGACCGGGTTATTTTCAGTCCTTATGGCGGGGACGAAATTAAAATTGGCGGGGAAGAATATTTGTTGCTTCGCGAAAGCGACATTTTGGCAACGTTCTAAGCTCTCGCATTTTGTATTTAGCAGTGGCGGTCTCCTGTTGAGTTGGGATTGTTACTCTTACCTTTTAAACACATTTAATACTGCGTACATGGAGATATAGTGAAATGGCAAAGATGATTGCCTTCGATCAAGAAGCTCAAGAAGCAATGCGACGCGGCATCAGCAAGTTGGCGAAAGCGGTTCGTGTCACGCTTGGACCTAAAGGCCGCAATGTAATTATTGAAAAGAGCTTTGGCTCACCCACTGTCACTAAAGACGGCGTATCCGTAGCCCGTGAAATTGAACTGTCCGACAAGTTTGAAGACATGGGCGCTCGCATGGTTCGCGAAGTGGCCAGCAAAACATCTGATGTTGCCGGCGATGGAACTACCACCGCGACAATCATGGCCGAAGCGATTTACAACGAAGGCCTGAAGTCGGTCGTAGCCGGCGTGAGCCCCATTGCAATGAAGCGGGGTATGGACAAAGCCGTCGATGACATCGTGGAGAAACTTCACAACATGTCCATCGAGTGCAAAAACAAAAAGGCAATTTCGCAGGTAGGTAAAGTTGCCTCCAATGGTGATGAAGAAATTGGAAAAATTCTTGCAAACGCTATGGAACAGGTTGGCAAAGACGGTGTGATCACTGTTGAAGAAGGTCAAAGTTTGCAGACCACTTTTGAAGTTGTGGAAGGGATGCAGTTTGACCGCGGTTATCTTTCACCTTACTTTGTGAGTGATCCTCAAGGCATGTCCTGCGACCTGGAAGATGCTTATATTCTGATTCACGAAAAGAAGATTTCTAACATTAAGGATCTGGTTCCTGTACTTGAAAAAGTCGTTGGTGCCGGCAAACCATTGTTGATTATTGCAGAAGACATCGAAGGGGAAGCCCTTTCGACACTTGTCATCAATAAGCTCCGTGGTACCTTCCGTTGCTGTGCCGTGAAAGCTCCCGGTTATGGTGATCGCCGTAAGGCAATGTTGCAGGATCTTGCCATTATGGTTGGTGGCCAGGCGATCTTTGAAGATCTCGGAATTCAGTTGGAAAATCTTCAACTTTCCGATTTGGGAACAGCTAAGAAAGTCTCTGTCGACAAAGACAATACCACCATTATCGAAGGTGGTGGTAAAGGTGGCGAAATCAAAGCCCGTATCGAACAGATTCGTCGTGAATTAGAAAATTCAAGCAGCGATTACGATAAAGAAAAGCTGGAAGAACGAATCGCTAAACTTTCGGGTGGTGTTGCGCAGATCAATGTCGGTGCTGCCACTGAAAGTGAAATGAAAGAAAAGAAGGCCCGTGTTGAAGATGCATTGCACGCCATTCGTGCTGCCGTCGCAGAAGGAATTCTGCCCGGTGGTGGTGTTGCTTTGCTTCGCTGTTCAGCAGACTGTAAGCCCAAAGGACTTTCTGAAGAAGAAAAAATTGGCTACAACATTATCGTCCGATCCTGCCGTTCTCCGTTGACTTCCATCGCTAATAACGCTGGCGATGATGGCAGCGTAGTTTGTGAAAAAGTTTCTGAGCTTGAAGGAAACATGGGCTACAACGCAGCCACTTCGAAATACGAAGATCTGGTCAAAACCGGAATTATTGACCCGACTCGTGTGACTCGATCTGCACTGCAGAACTCTGCCAGTGTTTCTACACTACTTTTGACCAGCGATGCTCTGATCGCTGAAAAGGGTAAAGACGATCATGGTGGCGACGACCTGAACTAAGGTCAGGTTTCCTGCTATTTTCGGATAGATTTTAAAAGCACCCGACAGTTTTTCTGTCGGGTGCTTTTCATTTAGCCTGTATTCAGGTTTATGATAGCGTCTCTCCAGGACCATTTGGATCAATTATAACCGTGTTGAAGCCGCTCTGATTAAATTGGACGTGCTCTAGAACGTGCGTATTGCGGAGAGGCACTGATAATAGTACCATTTGCATGATTCAAAGATTCCGTCAACTGAAAAGATTCATTCCTTCAATTCCATAAGATTGGTAGATTTTCGTGGCAAGAGAAAAAGTAGTTTTGGCATACAGTGGTGGTCTGGATACTTCGGTGGCCGTCAAGTGGATCAATGAGAAATACGATATGGACGTGATCACTTATACTTGTGATCTCGGCCAAGGTCGCGATGTGGACGGAATCAAAGAAAAAGCGATCAAGAC
>JAJDEK010000423.1 GCA_029259875.1 Planctomycetaceae bacterium | reverse complement strand
TTCTTTCAAAGCAAGTGGATCCATCCGGCGTTGTTGGTCCAGAGGAACTTTGAGGATATTTTCTGTACCGATTCCAAGAATACCGGCGGAGCGAGTCAGGCTATAATGGGCATCACTAGATGCGAGTATGACAGGCATTGGTTCATTTTGAGCCCGTGCTCCATGGTCCCAGATATCCGGGCACGTAAGATTCCGAGCTGCCAATAAACCAGTGAGGTTTGCCAGAGATCCCCCGTGTGTGACTAGACCGGAAAATTCACCGGTTGTGAAACCAATTTCCTTGCCAATCATTTCGATCAAAGCGATTTCTACGGCGGTGGCCCAGGGTCCCATTTCATAGACGGCCATCACCTGATTTGTGACTGAGGCGATGGCGTCAAACAATCCAGCGAGGGGAACAGAGGCAGGCACCTGATGACCGATATAGCGGGGGTTTTGTAAGTTGTGCCCTTTGTCTAACATTAGTTGTGTGAGTCGCTGAAATTCCTGAACGTTGTTATGCCGTGATTTGGCCTCTGGTTCTGTGCTTGAGCCTGGAATCGCATGTGAGTTTAACTGCTGTAATGCCAATTGGATGTTTTCAAGTGGTGGATTCCAGTTTAAAACTTTACCATCTGGAGTTTGCAGTGAGCGTGCATGCTGTGTGAGTGCTTCAGATAAAGTTTGACTGGCTGCAGACAATAAGTCAGGAGAGTAAGCCGTTTGAATTCTTGTTCTTGCCGATTGTAATTCAGGGTCTGTCATTGACATGAAATTCTCATTACCTGCGAAAACGGAAAGCAACTTAGCAAGCGAAAGTGCGTTGAGTGTTAAATAATTGTATCTGCTTAGATAATACCGAAAACGTGGACGGGTGAATATAAATGAGCCGGTCTTAATTAAGAAGTCTCAAATTCGTATTTTAATACGCTCAGAAAAGAACGAGCAAGTATTTCGTTAATGTCCTAGTAGAGATAGACATTCTAAAAACGAAAGGGTTCAGAGTTCATCTCATAGCCCGGATGCATGCAGATATTCATCAACAGACCAAGTGCGAGGCACGTACTCAGCATACTGGTCCCACCATAACTCATTAAGGGGAGAGTCATCCCAGTGATGGGCATTAAGCCGACAGTCATGCCGGTGTTGATAATTGTCTGTGAGGCGAGGAGCGTGACGATCCCGACTGCAACAAGCCGACCAAATGGTTCACGTGTTGCTGTAGCGATTTGTAAGCCACGGACGAATAAAAATGTAAAAACTCCTAAGCAAAACAAGCAGCCCATGATACCAAAGCGTTCACCTACCAGGCAAAAGATAAAGTCAGTACGTCCCGCGGGAAGGTGATAAGCCGCGGGATCATCGACTGGCATGCCGGCGATCTCACTTCCCCAGACACCACCCAATGCCAACATCTGTTTCGATTGGTAAAGATGGTAGCCATCTCCTTTGGGTAATTCTCCTCCATCACGCTGTGTAAACAAAGCAACAATTCTTGATTTTTGTTCGGAATTCATCTCGAGCCAAAGCAGTGGCAAAGTACAGATTCCCAGAATGAGAATTGTGACAAGGTGTCTGGGCCTTGCTCCTGCTGAAAATAGCATTGCGAACAATATAGGAAAGAATAAGAGCGATGTTCCCAGGTCTGGTTCTCGTAAAATCAGGAAAACGGGAATGCATGTTAAAATGAAGGGGATGATAAGACCTGGGATTCGTCTATAATTCTTACGGTACATGAGATAATGTGCCAACGCCAGAATATATGTGATTTTGGTTAGCTCTGATGGTTGAAATTTAAAAAACCCTAAAGGAATCCAGCGGCGTGATCCATTGATTGCAGGAATAAAAAAGACGGCAATCAGAAACAAGAGTGTGCCCAAAAACAGGGGGTAGCTAATGCCACGTAAGTTACGGTAAGGGAAAAACATTGTGCTACAGAGTGCCAGCAAAGAGATAAGAGCCCAGATGCATTGTTTCTGAAAAAAATGTCCTTGGCCTGATAGTTCGTCGCCACGTGCAATCCCAGCCAGACCGCATCCCATTAATAGTAGAATACAGCATAGAATTGACCAGGGAATTTTGTGAAGGCCTGAGTGTATCATTGAATGACTATTAAGGGTTTATGAAGAAGATTCAGAGCGTTTTTTAACGAAAAATCGCTATTGGGGAAAGAGAAGTCTTTTTTCGACTCACTTCTGGAGAGTGAGTTCCCTTTACTGGTGTCAAATCAGAAGAAATTAGCTATTCTTTCCTTACAGGGAAGCAGACAATTACCGTAAGTTGAATTCAAATCCATGTTTTACTCATTTAGAAAAATCTGTGCGAAATATCCTGTAACTGCAGCATACATTGCGGTGGCTATCGGGTTATTTACTGCTGTTCAGATATATCGAGTCAAAAATACTTCTTACGGAGCAGAGGCATTCGATGATGCCTTATGGAAATTGGGGGCGGTCCAACCTTTAGTATTTGTGCATGATCACCCTTTAATTAAAGAGAATAGTTATCCTACAGGCGGTCCCTTTGATCTGTGGGCAGGGGAATGGTGGCGGATCTTAATTAGTGGCTTTCATCATGGCGGTATTCTACATCTCCTGATGAATTGTCTTGCCATCGGTTTTCTGGGGCGCTTAATCGAGCCGGTGATGCGATTCTGGGTCTATGCCGCTTTTCTGATCCTGGCGACGTTTATCTCTTTACTCCCAGAATATTATTTTGATCATTATCCAGTGGGTCTCTCGGGAGGCGCCTACGCGATGTTTGGATTGCTGATTTTCCTCAGGAAGACCCATGCAGATATCGCCGCAGTATTTACTGAGAGAGAGATCACCTGGGGGTGTGGTTGGCTGATCTTGTGTTTTGTGTTGACGAAATTCAATATTATGCACATCGCTAACGCGGCGCATCTCGCTGGCTTTATTTATGGTTTAATAGCAGGCGCGGTATTGATCAATCGTTCTCGATTTGCGGGGACCTTTCGGTTTACATTTATTACCGCGCATTTATTAATCATTCCCTGTACCTATTTGATTTGCAATCCTGTTTGGAATGGTAAATATTTTTGGTATCTGGCACGACATGAGAATAACCTCGAGCAACGCATTTCCTATCTAAAGCAGGGGATGGAATTGTCTCCCGGTGAGCCGAAAATTGGTGCCGAATTGGCATTAAGTCTTTATCAAACAGAAACGGTGCCGATGAATTCTTGGAAGATAATACTTAAATCTCTTAATAAGAATCGTTCCTATGATAAAGGGGTTCAGATTGCGCGGTTAATCTGGAATCAGTTTGATTCAGATCAGCAAAAAGCAAATGCGTTAGAAATTGCGAAAAGTGTTTTTGGCAGTGAATCGGATGCCTGGCTTGAACGCCTTAATCTTGACGCAAAGACAATCGCTCAGGCAGAAGTGCCGTTAATGGGAGCCCCCGGTTCTCCCAAAGAGGAATTTCTCTTTTTCAAAGAGACAGGGCAGCAGACCAAACCGAAAGATTTGCATGCCCCTCCGGTTGATCCCAGATCACCTCAGAGTGCCGTTGAAGGTGTCACTCTGTGATGGATAAGTATGACTGGCAGAATTGGTAAAATTGATACATTTGCTTCAAAATTCATAAATGATTGTTGTTTTTTATCTACAGACATGATTCCAGTAAGTGAATTTTACTCAGAGCCCAGGCTTGAACTACGCTTAAAGTAAACGAATCTATTGTTATGCTGCAATAAAGAGTTCGGTCAGGAATGTCACTCGCTCTGTTTCATTCAAAACCTGATAGATAATCATTTGATCGAACTCGTTTGACTCTACAAAACAGCATATGATGTTTGCAAGTAATCTCTCATATCGATCTGTTTATTATGGCCACTGCTTTGGAAAACCAAAACGAATCCACAAATGAGAACCCTGTTGAGGAAGACTCCGAGGAGTCGATACTGATCGATCGCTTTCCTGAAGCACTTCGAGTATCCCGATTTACATTCTTTACAGTGTGTATTCTGTCATTATCTTTTTTGATTTTTAGCTCGCTTCCGCTCTGGCATACTGATATCTGGGGACATTTAGCATATGGAGAACTGATCTGGCAATCAGGCAGTATTCCTACTTTCGAGCCATTGGTTCCTCTTTCGTCGGGAATACCTTTTATCGATACAGCCTGGCTTAGTCAGATTTTCAGTTTTCAGGCATACCAACTATTTGGAGTTGCCGGGATCAAATTCTTGTATGCAGCCGCTATCACTGCCTGTATGGGACTGCTTCTCTGTCGTGTTCAAAAACGAACCGATAGTTTTTTGTGGGGTCTGCTTTGCGTGATAGGATTTCTATTATGCGATTGGAAGCAATTGGGAATTGTGCGCCCTCAATTAGCAGGGTTACTTTGTTTTGTCTTGCTGTTTACAACACTTAATGCGCGGCAATGGCGCAGGTTTTACTGGTTTGCGATTCCAGCGCTCTTTGTTTTATGGGCGAATCTGCATGGTTCCTTTCCCGTGGGGCTGGGTTTAATCGGCTGTTTCTTAGTCGGTCGTGCTGTTGATGTCGGGAGAAAATCTGGCGCATGGAAGGCGATGTTCCAAGACAGTTTGACTCGTAGATATTTCTTATTGCTAGAGCTGTCTGCCATCGCGGTCTTAGTTAACCCTTATGGCTTACAATTATATACAGAAGCATTTGCTTTCTCAGCCCATCCGAATCTGGCGGAATTGGTCGAATGGAATCCTTTAACGTTACGGATGTACCAGGGGAAGGCAGCGGCTCTGCTTGGATTACTGATCGTGATCGCATACCGCCTGACTCCCCGCAGAATTTCTGTGACTGAAGTACTGATTCTTGTGGGGCTGGGAACTGCTGCCTTGTGGAGTTCGCGGATGATAATTTGGTGGGCACCCGTTGCCGCTTATTATTTGGCATTACACGGTGCGGCGATTTGGGAGCATAAACGGAAATGCTTGGCACACGAGACCGAAGAGAACGCGGTTCACTATGCGGGAAAATGGACTGTAGTTTCTGTGGGTATGATCTGGATCTGCTTTGCCATTACTCCAATCGGATCAACGATTTTGCACGGTAAACAAGTTGATTTCGAGAAGAGTGTTTCTTCAACCACGCCCATTGGTGCGGTGAACTATCTGAAAGAAAAGAAAATTGAAGGTCAGCTCTTTAATTCAATGGAGCTCGGCGATTATTTATTATGGGATGGCCCCGAGAATGCCTCTGTATTCGCAAATTCCCATGTGCATTTGCTTCCGCAAGAAGTGTGGGATCATTATTTGCGCATTATCAATCTTGGCAGTGATGGTGAGGAATTGCTGGACCGATATGGCGTCAATACAATCGTGTTGGATTTGCCACGTCGAAGCAATCTGTTGCGTCGTTTGGAACGTAGTGGAGATTGGCGTGTGGGATACAAAGATGGTCGGTCGGTTGTGTTACTAAGGAACGAGCCGATTCAGTGATCACTTTCTGTTCTTTTATCGGTTACTAAAATACTTCTTTAATTTTGAGATCAGCTATGAAGTCACGCAAATTGACATTGAAAACAGTAATTGCAGTACAAATTCTGGTTGTGATTGCCTTTTGTGGAGCTTATACCCTTGGTTCCAGAGAGTCTCAGCAAGAGTTCAACAATGTCTTTCTGAAACAAGTATCATATCCGGAAATTAAAATTGATCGAAAAGTTCCACTTCAAGTGGAGCCGTTTTATGACGATCCTTCTGTTGTGACAGATGAAGAATTAGCAGCGGTACTCAAACAAGTGCGGCCTAAATTTCCACGGAAACGTATGAAACCGAACCATGTGGAGCATGCACTGCGTACCTGGAGTATTCAATCTACATTTCAAGATCCGAGTATTGTTTCAGGAATTGAAATGAGAGATTTTTTAATTGATCATGCTCGTTTTTTGTCTTCATGGGGAGACGAAATCTCTCCACTGCTCGTAGATGAACCAGTGGGGATTTCAATTCGTTGGGGCAGTCAGGCAGGAGGATCGGTACATCATGACCACTGGCTCGCTTCGTTGACGGAAGCAGGAATCCATTTAGATGAACCAGTTTTTGGGCCGTCACGGCGAGATATGGATATTAATGATGTGATTCAGGAATCACTTCGCGATTTTCGTTTGGATGAGCGAGAAGTGGAATGGTCGGCGATGGCCTTTGGATTATGGATTCCTCCTGTGAAACAGTGGAAGACGACAGATGGACGCGCTGTCTCATTTGATCAAATTGTAAGACGATTGATTCGGGGGCATAAGCGTTTTGGTGTTTGTGTGGGTACGCATAGAGTCTATTCGTTGATGTTGCTCATTCGCCTTGATGATGAATTTCATATTTTATCTAAATCAGCGCGAGCAGAGGCCTATGCTTATCTGGAACGTGTCCGTGATTTGATTAGTGTTTGCCAGTTTGAAGATGGTCACTGGCCGGCTAACTGGATGGATGGGGAAAGTGCTCTGACTGATCCTCAAGAAATACCCGACTACAAAAATGTCATTGCGACCGGACATCATTTGGAATGGTTGGCGATTGCTCCTAAAGAATTACATCCGCCGCATGAGATGATCGTCAAAGCAGCAAAATGGGTCATTAAAAATACCACTTCACATACTGAAGACGAGATACTGCAAAAGTATACGTTTTACAGTCATGTCGGGAACGCGTTAGCGTTATGGAGAAAAACGCATCCGGCGACCTTCTGGAAGGATTGGCAAAAAACACACCCTTACGTTCCAGATGCAGACGATCTTCAGGGAGCCAATGATGGCATCGAAGCCCGTAAGCCAAAGCTTTAGCTTGGTATCCAGGTTTATTGCAGCGTTTCAAGAGCCATTTGAATCAAATATAATAGTATTGAAGCCGCTATGGTTAAATTGGACGTACTCTAAAGTGTCTCAGTAATAGATGCTACTTTCAGGCAGCGATATCTACTTACCACCCACAACTGTGAATGACGCTTTTGAGCCAGCTGGTTTGAAGAATTCTGCCTGAATGCCTTTGTCATTTCTGTTTGCCAGATTGATGAGCAGGGTGAGTTTATGCACGCCCTTTTCCAGCTCGAATTGATTTTCTGACTCTGAGTCTAATTGGTGAGCATCGATCCAGATTTTGGTGTCCTGGGCAGAATTGATATGAAAGCCGATTTTGCC
>JAJDEK010000422.1 GCA_029259875.1 Planctomycetaceae bacterium | reverse complement strand
AGTTCCGGCATCAGCGACTCAATCGCTTGCACGTCCATCCTTGAACCTCCCAGCTACAGAAAACCGGTCAAACGATTGATGTTATACTCTAAAATCGCTTTGGCTTAAAAGACCAATCGTTCAGGCGCTGTAGTACTAGGAGTGCCAAAAGACATCCTCGAAATGCGAATCTGGATAGGCTCCAAGGGGAAAATTCGTATAAAAGCAAGATTCATCTCTTTCGATTACAAAGTTGTTCATCTTTTAAAAGAAAATAGAGAAATGATTTCTATACCGATACGAGACCTGAGTAAAAAAGACCAACAAGTTGTACGAACCATATCGAGTTTTACGAGTGACAATTAATTCTCACTGAATACTGTTGAAATGTTGGATCACTATGAGAATGACTGAATCTGATATATTTGAATTTGATCTTACCATTTACCGGCTTGAGGCAGTTAAAAAGGCTGCCTACAAGTATTCAGGACTATTTGACATACAATTAGAAATGGCTTCTCAGAATCGAGTCTGTATCACTTTTCACCAGAAGGATCATGTTAGTTCAAAGTCGCCAGAACTAAGTGACTTTCCAAACGAGGTTCTTGATCAAGAACTTCGTGAAACTATCAGTCAAGAGACTGAAGGGATCCGAAATCTCTTACTCGCCCAAGCATTCTCGTCGTTGACGCTCGTTGATCCAGATGGTGACAATGCAGAGTTTGGCGAAGATCCCCTTAACATTAAGCCCGACCGTCCTGCGAAAGCGAACTATCGCACACCAATGGATGATAGTATTCCGTGAATTCGAAATATGCCTCTTGATTTACCACTTTTGAACTCCAGCTTTAATGCGAAAGACAAATATCGATCTCGCGTCGGGACTAGTTACGCGCTTCTCCCCTTCAAATTTATAAAGCTGGACCACAAACGTTATATAGTCACAAACTTTGTTGGTGAGTATGTGGTTTTGTCTCGGACTTCACTTCACGCTCTCATACAACATAAATTGGAAATCAACAGTGATCTGTATGACCAACTCAAGGTAAAACACTTCATCATAGACGGCGATTCTACTGTTGCACTCGACCTATTGGCATGTAAGTACCGAACAAGACATAGTCTACTTAAAAACCTAACCAGCCTTTTTATTTTCGTTGTCAGCTTAAGGTGTGAGCATAGCTGTCCTTACTGTCAAGTCTCTCGCCAATCGCAAGACCGTCAAGCATTCGACATGCAATTAACTCACGCTGAGAAAGCGATTGATTTCGTGTTTTCTTCGCCGTCACCCGATTTAAAAATTGAGTTCCAAGGTGGCGAATCACTCTTAAACTTTGAGCTTATCCGTTGGATTGTTGAACGTGTTTCACATCGAAATGACATTGAAAGCCGAAACGTCTCATTTGTAATTGCAACCAACCTTGCAATTCTGAATGACGATATACTTGAATTTTGTGCTGAATATGAAATCGACATCTCGACAAGCTTGGATGGACCGCGGGAGCTTCATAATGCCAATCGCCCACGGCCTAACAAGAATAGTTATGAACTTACAATCGAAGGAATAAAGCGAGTTCGCGACAGACTTGGAAATGATGCTGTATCAGCCCTGATGACCACAACCCCTGCGAGCTTGTCGCAGCCGAAAGCAATCGTTGACGAATATTTGCAACAGGACTTTTCTTCGATATTTCTTAGGTCAATCAGCCCCTATGGTTTCGCAGTTAAAACAGGAGTGGCTTCTGGTTACTCAAGTGAGGAATGGATCATTTTCTATCGAAGTGCTTTAGACTATATCATCCAGATTAATCTGGAAGGTACACCATTTCGCGAGGAATACGCGTCTATGCTTCTGCGTAAGATTCTAACACCGTTCCCAACAGGATATGTCGACTTGCAATCTCCAGCAGGGCTGGGGCTCAGTTGTCTGACTTTCAATTACGATGGCAGTATTTACGCATCGGATGAATCACGAATGCTGGCAGAAATGGACGACTATACATTCAGGCTAGGTACTCTCGACAATGATACATTCGCAGACGTTATTTCGTCCGAAAAACTTATCGGCCTATTATCAGAAACAATGACCGAATCTATGCCTATGTGTGCGGATTGCGGCATTCAGCCTTATTGCGGTAGTGATCCTGTTTTTCATTATGCTACACAAAGCGAAATCGTAGGTCATAAACCTACGAGCGGATTTTGTTCGAAGAATATGGAAATCATCAAACACTTGATTCACCTACTTGAAGATCATGAAGACTCCTCGTTGGTCTTGAGATCATGGATATCATGAGCGAACTAAAGAAGACCATCACACCATTATACGGCATGCTCACGAAAACCTCGGATGCCGAGCCGGTTATTGTTCGACTTACCCAGAATCGCGATCCTTCATCAACCGATAATCTTGCATACTTGGTACAGAAAGATGAGAAGAATATTCCTCTTGGATTTGATACATATGTTGTCCCAGATCATTGTACAGAGACACTTCCTTCTTTGAATAACGATAAACGCGTGACATATGAACTACCACAAAGCCTTTCTTACCTTCATGAAGGTGATGTGATTCGTATTAATCCTAGAGGTGGCGAGATTTCTGTGATTTATCGCCACCATTCTCCTTCCAACTCATTGTTTTTGACTGAGCAATGTAATTCGCGTTGTGTAATGTGTTCACAACCGCCAAAAATCCAGCCTGACAGCGAACTTGCTGAAGCTTGCCTAGAAGCAATACCGCTCATCGACCCAGAGACTGAAGAGCTAGGTCTCACCGGTGGAGAACCGACATTATTGGATGAAAAATTCTTCGAGATTCTTGACGCATGTAAGCGTCACCTTCCAAACACGGCAATTCATGTTCTTAGCAATGGTCGGTTATTCAATTACCTTTCATACGCACAGAAACTTGCCGAGATTGACCATCCTGACTGTGTAATTGGCATCCCTATTTATTCTGACTTGGCTTGGGAGCATGACTTTTGTGTTCAGGCTACGGGAGCGTACGATCAAACAATCCGTGGAATACTCAATTTAGCACGTTGTGGTATTCGTATCGAGCTACGAGTTGTTATCCATTCATATTCAGCTACTCGCCTTCTCTATCTTGCTGAGTTCATTACACGAAACCTGCCATTCGTAGAGCATGTAGCATTAATGGGCCTTGAGCCGATTGGATTTGGAAAAACGAATTTAGACGCGTTATGGATTGATCCAGTGGATTACCAAGCAGACCTTGAAATAGCTGTCTCTCGACTTGTAGAAGCAGGGATGAATGCATCGATCTATAATCACCAGCTTTGCATTTTACCAACTCACCTTTGGCCATTTGCTCGGCAGAGCATATCGGATTGGAAAAATGTTTATCTTCCCGAATGTGAGAAGTGTGCATTCCAAGATAGATGTGGTGGATTCTTCCATTCATCAATGAGAAAATATAGTAAGAGCATCAAGCCAATAGAAACAGTTTTACCCGAACATGAAATTATTCTTTAGATTGGAGTAGAAAAATGCTTGAATCAATGTCGTATGCAGCAATGTATGGTGGTCTTGGAATTCTTATGGCAGCCATTGGGGTTCGTGTTTTTGATGTGATTGATTACCGAGTGTGTCATGCTGAAGAGATCAAGAAGGGCAACATAGCAGCCTCTATCGTCATAGCAAGCTTTATACTGGGAATCTGTTACATAATTGGACGCACCGTAGGTGGTTAGACCGTTCTTATGTACTTGATAGGGCTTACAAAAATTAAGTTTCTAGGAATCGATTCAATTAGATACCAGTATCAAAAGTAATTATTGAAGAGAAATACATGACAAATTTTGTACCTATTGCTGTTCCTCTTACCAACCAACTTACGTTACGCAAGCTTGGGCGGGTTTAATACAGTCCTGCATAAATAAGAGTTATATCGCTAAGCCAAGGGGGAAATGCAATGTCCGCAACCTCCTACGTCCACATCGTCGAATCGCCATCGTCCGCTGAACTTCTGAGTGGTGTCACAGAAGGTCGCGCTCTTTGCTCCTTCCTAGATATCGCGAGGATTCCTTTCTCGTACAATTTGGCTGTCGACGCCACGCAGTTTCACATTGCGATGACCGATCGCGTCGTGGATGCCAGCACCGCTTCCGGTGGTCTACCACCAATACTGCATTTCAGTACGCATGGTGACGAACAAGGAATTCAACTTACAAATCAATGCGAAGCTGGATTATTTATTTCATGGACTGAACTTGCCACTTACATTCGACCCATCCACCAAATAATCGGAAATATCGGTGTCTGCATGTCGTGTTGCAGTGGGTCGCACGGCACCAAAATGGCACAGGTTATTCGCGCTAAAGATGTCCCTTTTGCATGGATCATTGGCACTT
>JAJDEK010000421.1 GCA_029259875.1 Planctomycetaceae bacterium | reverse complement strand
ACGCAGTTCCTCGGGGCAACGTGCCTTTCCCGGATAGGCTCCCGTAATTGCCAAGCCGCCGCTAAGATCTTCACCGTTATTTTCAAAGCCGGAGATATCATCTCCCTGCCAACAATGAAGCGAGAGTGCGACTTGAGAAATCTGATGAATGGCTGCTTCCGTATCGACTCCCAACTCTTCATACATCTGCTTTCCGACTGAATAAGCAGCTTCAAGAGTTTCGTTTAATTCCAGCATGGAAGTACATTCCTACCCGATTGAATTCAAAAATGAAGTAAGTTCGATTTTTATTGAAATCTCGTTATTGGATGTGTTTTTAATCAGCGACGTATCAAAAGATATCTTAGTATCTAATGCGTTACCTTCATTATTCTGCCGAAATATAGCATAATATTGCCAAGTGGTTTTGCGACGAAAAGTCTTTGATATGGGATCGTTTCAGAGCAATAAGTAATGTTCATTAAAGACGATATGTTATCGTAGAAAAAAGTGAATTGGTTCGTCCATCCCAGTCTACTTGGTTAATCAGAGTACCTTAATCAATGACTTTTGGTAGAGTTTTTCTTGTTTTTTCAGAGTTGCGATCAATATTTATTCTTCATTTTTTTGCAAGCTTTTCGCGACTTGTTCTGCTTCTCTTAACACGCGCATCAGGTTTTCTCCCATGATCTGTTTGATTTGCTGATCGTTGTAGCCGCGGTCGAGGAGTGCCTGGGTGATGAGAGGGTAGGTTGCCACATCTTCCAGTTGAGTTGGCAGCGATGAAACGCCGTCAAAGTCCGAGCCAATACCGACATGTTCCACGCCGGCGACCTTCGCGATGTGATCAATATGATCGACCACATCATGAATTGTGCCCGGCTTCATTTTTTGTTTACTTTTCCATTGATTGTATTCACGTCTGAAGTCGGCTTCTTTAGGATATTTTTGTTTGAGCTCTCGCCGCTTCTGGAACATGGAAGTCATCTGTTTGGCTGATTCAGGCACAACAAAGCCAGAGAAGTAGTTTACCATCACAATGCCTCCGTTCTGTTTCACTTTGAGCAGGATTTCATCGGGGACATTTCGAACATGGTCAGCGATAGCACGTGCGGAAGAATGCGAGGCGATAATGGGCGCTTTACTCACACGCAACACATCGTCCATCGTTTCTTGCGACACGTGTGAAATATCGACCAGCATTCCGAGGCGGTTCATGCTCAATACAACTTCTTCACCGAAGGGCGATAGCCCTTTGTTTTTTGCGTCATCTGTTGCCGAGTCTGCCCAGTCGAGGGAATCGGAGTGAGTCAGTGTCATATAACGCACGCCCAAACCATAGAAGATGCGCAGCAGTGACAACGAATTTTCAATCGAATGTCCCCCTTCCACGCCGATCATCGATGCGATTTTGCCCGATTTGTGAATCCGTTCGATATCATCTGCGGTCGCCGCCATTTCAAAGGTTTCCGGATAGCGTTTGACCATCCGGTGAATCAGATCAATTTGTTCCAGCGTCTCATGCGCGGCACGCCGTTCTTTACTTGTTTCCGAGGGAACATAAGCAGACCAGAATTGGGCGCCGACATTTCCTTGTCGCAAGCGGGGGATATCGGTATGGAATTGAGGCTGCAGTAATGAGATATCAGCTTGCTTGAATGAAGAGGCGGCTTTTTGTCGCATTGTCCAGGGAAGGTCATTGTGTCCGTCAATGACAAGGCATTGTTGATGGAGTTTACGGGCACGTTCTGTCAAAACGACAGGTTTGCGAACGGGTTGTTCCGCCTGCAAGAGAATAGGAGAATTGAACATTGATACTAAAAGTAGCAGGAAAAGTAGTCTCGAAAATTGTTGATTCAGAATGAAACCGATTTTCATATCGTCTCTTTTCTTTGGTAGAAACTGGTATGGTGACTTCCTTAAGAGTGTCACCGGATGGTATCATTTCTCAATAATAAACGATGTCTCTCTTGATTTGTAAGGCATCAGCAGTCAAGTCGAAAAAACAGTATTGAAGTGTAAGCACTTTCCGGTTAGCTTGAGCAGATAAATGCTTGCTTTGTGACCGAATAATTTAATCACCATCATTGTCAGAGATGGTTGGCCTAAGGAATAAAACCGATGAGCGATGACCTGGAAAGAGTGTATTATACGACGAACGTATTGGAAGCAGAATTTCTGAAAATGACGCTTGAGGGTGAGGGGATACGCTGCTTACTCGAAAATGAGCATCAAGCAGGCCTCACAGGCGTGTTAGAAATCAAGTTGGATGTAGCCTCATCGGATGCAGTCCGTGCGAAGGAAATTATTGAAGAAGTTCGGCATACGATTCAGCATGATAAATCAGAAGACGATTCAGACGAGGAAGAATAACTTTTGTCTGAACTATTGGCTTGTTTTCTTCACGATAAACAGCCGAGGTGCATGTGCGGATTCTGATTGTGCGAAAAGCACTTTGACAATGTACCGGGTAGTATCAAGCTGGCTCAATAACGCAGAAACCGCTTCTGTTTCTGCTGCGCCTCCCGGGTGGCCAGGGTAGGCCAGGACCGTCAAAATCCCACCGGAGCGTAATAAACTCAGAGCGGCGTCGATGCCAGCGATCGTCGATTGCTGTTGCGTGATCATGGTATGATCTCCCCCCGGCAGGTAACCCAGGTTAAACATAATCGCGCCAATTTCCTGGTGACTGTCAGAAGGAATCATTTGGCTAAGTCGACTGTGGTCACAGCACACTAATTTGTAATTGTCGAAGCCGGATTGCTGAAGGCGGTCAGCCGTTTGATCGAGAGCCGCCTGTTGAATGTCTAATGCATACACGCTACCTGTTGGACCTACCGTCTGACAGAGAAAGAGGCTGTCGTGTCCATTTCCAGCGGTTGCATCAATGGCGATTTCACCCGATTGTAAAACCGCGGCAATCAATTCCTGAGCTTGATCAGTTAAACGTGTCATGAGCGGAGATCAATTTTATGCTGAAGGTCTAATTGTTTTTCCAAAGGCACTTTACCTTCCAGAACATTTACAAAATGATCGGCCATCCAAGGAGTTTGTAAACTTCCTTTTGAGGCAAACCCGTTAAAAAATCCTATATGAGGCTGCGCTGGATGCAGGCCCATCACGGGTAATCGACCGCGAATGACCGGTCTAACAGCCGCACGGTGGTCAATGACTTCAATCGGCAACTTCAGAAATTCAGACAATCGCGTACAGATTTCATCACGACCGGCACTCGTAGGTCTACAATCGAGGTGTTCGCGATCATAAGTCGAGCCAGCTCGATAGAGGTCCTCTTTCCAATGTGCCAACCAAATGCCACGATGCACAACGCGTTGTTCGGTCAGCCCTGAGATTCTTAAAGTGAGAATTTCGCCTTTGGCGCCTTCAAACGGAACCGTTTTGAACCAGGGATTTTGTTGACTTTGGATGCCTTCGCAAAAAATCACTTTCCTGGCTGTGAGGTTCCAACGAGGCACCGTGATTCCATCTAATCGGAAATCC
>JAJDEK010000043.1 GCA_029259875.1 Planctomycetaceae bacterium | reverse complement strand
CTCACCTAGATTGAGGACCATTGTTTGGGGGTTCCAGTGAACGCCAAATGTGGGGACGATACGAATCGGTCCGGTATGGTTGCCTGAGACTTGAATTACAAATTGCTTGTGCTCTCCTTGTTCCCCATGTTTATGATCGTGACCTTCATGACCTTTGTGTGTATCGTCTGCTTTTGCATTATTTTTTAGATTGATAGGAATGTCTGTTTTGACCGTCAGTCGTTCGGAAAATCCTCCCAGAGGAAAATTCTTGGGATCTCCAGTAATCTTAATCGCATATCCACATTTGGCGTCAACTTCTTTTAGTTCGGCTGGAGTGAGTGGTTTCGAGGAAGAAGTTAGGCCTGGTTTACTAGATTCAATCTCCAGGATTTTAAAACCATCAAGATACTTTGTATGAATTTTTCCTGTGAATGAAACAGGCTCACTAGTTGCCATCACAGGCAGAGACCAGTTTGGACTACCCAGTGAATCGCCAGTAAAAGAAATCAGGTTATTTACGGTTCCTTCGATCTGTAGCTTCATTTCCTGATTCTTGGGATCATTGGTCCAGATCGTCGCTGTTTGCCCAAAATTTTCTTGGGGGGTCTTCGGTGTCCAGATAAGTTCAATTTCAATCGATTTACCGGGTGCGATCGCATTGTCTTTCATTTCACTGAGTGTGCACTTGCAGGTTGTATTTCCTTTTTTCACTTCCAGAGGAACCTCTCCCTCATTTTTTAGCACAAATTTATGTGATAGGGATTGTCCGACTGCCATTTCACCAAATTTATAAAGTTCATTCTCAACAGTTGCTTTAGGATAGGGGCCGGTCTCTGAAATTTGAGGCCGATCATCTACTTCCGCTTTTTGTGGACTCACAGACTTACCAGGGTCGAGGCTACTGTTGCCCCTTCCTAACCAGATGGTCCCTGCGAGAGCAGCGATCAAGACAACAATTGTCGTGAGAATGGCTCGAAGATTCATAATTACACCAGCATAGAAATTATTAGTTAAAAAATAATGAGAAAACCAATCAGGTATCAGATATATCCAAGTTCTCTCAGCAGCCTGTACCTTTTGTTATTATGAGCGGAAAAGCGCCGGAGTTCAATTCTGATTACTTTGTCTTAGGTTAATTATCTCTTTCATTTGATTTAATGTCTTGTCAGTCAGATATTTGTCTATATGTTGAGCTTTATGATTGGCCTCATCCAATTGAATGGCTTGTTGTGCCTGTTGTTGGCTCTCGTTTACTTGCCCCGCATCAAATAAAATTTCAGCGAAAGTGGCTCGGTAGCGGGCGTTATTAGGATAACCGGCGACTGCCTGATTCAGATTTTTGATAGCGGCAGCTAAATCCTCTTGTTTTTTTGACACTTTATATTGTTGGAAAAACTTTTGCCCTAACTCAAAATAATTGAATGGATTAAGCGGATCTCGCTTAATGGCTTCCTTTTTTTGCTTTACTCCTTGATTAAATGCGTCCCGATCATCGTGTTCGTGCTGTGTCCATTGATTAAACTGGAGTTGTGCTAATGCCTGCCAGGGGCCAGGAGAAAATGGGTCTGTCTGGCTTGCTTGTCTAAAATATTGTTGAGCACTCTGGGCGGACCGGCCACGCAAAAGTGCCTGTTCGCCTTTCATTACGAGTCTTTTTCGGTGGATTGTTGGCGCAAATGATGACATGACAAAGAAAACGGTCAGCAAAAGGCAACCAAGTAAAATAAAGGTTTTCAAATGTATAGATTTGAGGGCTGGTGGTTTGTCAGAATTAGCCTTGTCAGTCAAGTCTTCACTCTCGTCGACCTGTTGACAGATCACTGGGACTGCTAAAGCCAGGAGCAACAGCCAAGTTTGCGTGATCGCAGGCATGGCAATTCCGCCCGCTCCCAGCAGATGAATACTCAGAGCGATAAAACCGGCCGCTAAAGCAAGTGGTGTTAATGAGGACGGGGCGTTCATCTGGTCTAAATTATCGAATGCCTTCCAGCCCAAATTCAACACAAAATAAAGTCCCAACCAACCGAGGCAGAAGATCCAGAGCAAAGATTCATCAATTGATTGTAGAAATAGTTGCACTCCCCACAACAGTGGGAAAGAGAGTACAAAGCCGAGTAGCAACGACACTTGAGTGGGTGACATTTCATTTTGAAAAGAAGCTGTTTTGGTTTCTGATTTGTCCTTGGGAACTGCTGGTTTGATGATCCATCGATAACAGGCAAGAGCGAGAATGGTCATTAAACCTACCAAGGCAATGATTCCACCGTTTGCCCAGACATCGAGAAATAAATTATGAGGATCCGCAATTTCTTCGCTGGAGCCCGGTAGCTTGTATTTCAAATAATGTTCGCGAAAATTTCCCGGCCCTGTTCCCCAGAGAGGTGACTCTTTTATCAGATCCCAGGTAGCGGTCCACCATTCCAATCGATATTGAAGTGATTTGGGAGCTTCTGTCAAAACCTCTTTGTCAAAACCGCCACTGAATGTGGCCAGAAGAAAAAAAACAAGCAATATGATTGCGGCTGTGATCCCCCATTTGATCACCTGCTTCTTCCAGACCTGACTTTGTTCTTTCGTTTGCTGTTTGTTTTGAATCAGCTTTAGTAGACCAAGGCAAACCAAGCCTCCTATCACGCCGATCCAAGCTGTGCGACTTTTAGTCAGAATCAGGCAATAGCCAATGAGAATCGTGGGAATTATCAAGATCCAGGATTTGAATCGACTCCCTTTTGAAACAGCGTGCCTAGTTTTGCTAAAAAGGACATGTATCGTTTGTGAAAATGCAATTAGAAATCCAACTGCAAGTAAACCTGCAAATGTATTTGCCAACGCAAACATACCCAATGGCTCTGTACTGTATAGAAGACGTTGTTCAAACAATTGTTTACCACTACCTGTTAAGGCATCAGCGGGAACACCCATCGATAGAAGCTTGCTCTGAAGTTCGGAGCGACCAGCCGGTGTGGTAGCCGTGTCAAATTGCTGTCGCGCCGAAAGATATTCTTTCGACAATTGATCATACATCCAATGGTGTTGCCAGATTCCATAGATTGATAACAAGACGATCGTTGTTAAGAACCCTTGCAATAGAACCGTGCGCAATGGTGTTGTAACGACAATCCGCCGAATTAATGAGAAACAGAGTCCGAGGGACACCCACTCCCACATCATATTCAAAGCAGCCCTTTTCTGCCCGTCGGTAATCAAGATCATCACCAATGCTGCGATCACCTGACCTGAGACAAGTAGCCATACACCGATATCGTAGCGGTCAATACGAAATGTTCGAGAGCGGTCTAATAGTAGCGAGCTACAAAACAGAATGGCCAAGACGAACCAGCCGAGTGCTAT
>JAJDEK010000420.1 GCA_029259875.1 Planctomycetaceae bacterium | reverse complement strand
GAGCGTATCGATATGGTCTTGCAACAGAAACGAGAGTTGTTTCATTCCATATTGGGAGATGGAGACACGACATGCGAGTCACGCAGTCTTACTGCTGCTGAAATTTTTGGCTTATTTGACCTGAAGCAGAAAAAAGGGGATGTGACAAAAAAAATTGCCCCGCAGATCCCACAAAAGCCAGCTGCCTGATACCAGCACTTGAAATTAGTGATTCATCATCAGAGGGCTGGATGTCATCGCACCAGTTTCATCAGTGACGTTGATAAACCAAATTTTTGTCTTCTCAGGCGGAGCGTCGCCTGAGATTTTCATCCCCTCAATTTGTAGTGGGATTGAATACCACTCTCTTTCATGGTTCGGACCCTCGTCAATTGTGTATTGTAGAACAGCCTTTTTGATTTTTCGAGGTGTGAATTGTAACTTGGTTGTTTTGTTCGGCACAGGTTGAGCCAATTCAGCAGCTACCTGCTTGTCTTTGATTGTTGGATTTAGAATGAGGGGCAATGGAGCAGCATTGTTGAGTTTTTCATTGATAAAGTCTGCAATTTCTTGAGGTGCCCAGCCAGGAGGATGTCCATGAGGCATATTAACCTGAATCCGAATATTACGAGACGTTGATTCAGGAACGGCTTCATAACTTTTCTGGTAAGCACTCAACCAGTAAGCAAAATCGTTAGTGCCATTGACAAAGAAGATTGGCATTTGAACCGCAGGAAGATATTGCCCCGGATCATAGAGTTGCATCCAACGCTTGGCATCTTCGGATGGCAGTTTAGTGATTGATTTTTCAAAAACAGAGTGATTGTCTAAAAAGCCACATCCATATACGGGAACAGCGGCATCGAAACGATTGTCAAGTCCAGCGACGATACAGGTCAGATAGCCGCCCCAGGAGATCCCAGTCAAAGCAGTGCGATCTTGATCAACTTCAGGGAAAGAGTGAATCAGGGAGTGTGCCAAAATCACATTGGCCGGCGCGTGATAGCACCAGTGTTCTGATTTGTCAGATTTAATGGCGTCAAATTTTTCGACATGCGATTGATTAGGCCCGCCTTCAGTAAGCCGTGTTCTATTTTTTCGATCGTGTGGATTTTTACCCTCAATGGGCTGGGAACCAGCCAGATCCATGGCAATCGCCGCATAACCTTTACTGACCCATAACTCAACCCACTCACGGAACGCGGTACCTCCCCCACCATGGATCAACACGATGCCGGGAAAGTGAGGCGGATTCGTTGAGTCTCTCTTGGCTGACTGAGGGAAGCCATAATAGGCAAAGACTTTTGTTGGTTCTCCTCGATAATCCAAGCCCTGATATGTCAGTGATTTGACGGGAGAATTCTGATCAACCCATTCAAATTTTGGTGCTTTGCTGAGTTCTTTCAAATCCCAGGGAGTTGTCTTGGGGAGACGGGGATTTGGTTTGATTGGTTCTGCTGCCTGTAAGTGGCCAGAGGCAAGCATGCAGAGAACAAAGAGAGCCAGTAAAAATTTATTTTGTCGAACCGGATTCATCAAAGTAACCACTCTAGTTCAAGGCAGAGAAATTGGAATGAACTGTGATTATCTGATATTAAAACAAGGTTCGCAATGGAACTAAGTAAGTTGGCTCTTACAAATTGTTTTTAAAAGAGCAAATGGAAGAGGGCAGAAC
The DNA here is from genome assembly GCA_029259875.1 of Planctomycetaceae bacterium. Taxonomy (GTDB): domain Bacteria; phylum Planctomycetota; class Planctomycetia; order Planctomycetales; family Planctomycetaceae; genus Gimesia. The sequence goes on along the minus strand of JAJDEK010000420.1, from coordinate 6,085 downwards.
AAAATATGATTACGATCGTGATCACCGAACCAATAATACTGACACAGACCGCGGCTGTACCTGCTTTAAACGTGTTTTGTGATTCTGCAGGTAAATGGTTACCGAGTAACTTCCAGATCGATTTCAAAACTTGATTAAACATTTGAGCGCACAAAACGGTTGTCATTGCCAAAAAAATGATAGCCCAGTGCGTTGCCGATAAACCTAGCAGCATGGCGCCAGCGATGACAGCGCTCCCGGTAAAAAAGTGTATGAAAAAAGTGCTGTCCAGACGGATTCCAAATGTGATGCCACGTTCAGCATCAACAAGACGTTGTCGCCATTCGGACCGCAATTTTGTCGTCACTTTGCGTGGTACAGAATCTGCACGATGTTTTTTGACTTGAGTATCCTGAGATTTGATCACCTTCGAAATTCCTATTATTGAGCATAATTCCCGAGTAACGAAGAAAAATCAGCTGGCCCCGTGCCGAAGTTCCCAAAACGTGGCATGATGGTTAAACCGATGCCGGCATTGCCCGTACTTTGATCATAGTTCATTCCAAGACTCATGACAAAGTCGGCTCCCGTTCTAGTGAGTGAGAGGATTTGACCGCGGTTAATGCGTTCTCCGAGATCATAAGCAGTGCTGATTCCAGCACGCCACTTTTGACTCATGACATAACTCACGCCAGCAGACAAAATTTGACTATCAAGACCACCTCCTCCTTTTATTTGCTGCAAAGCAACGTTGACGGACAAGCGATTCGTACGTTGGCTGGTCAGGGAAACATCCCAAAGTTGTTGCCCACCATCGAACAAATCATAGTAAGCATTCGCGCCCAGAGTGGTGCGGTCGCCGAGAAACCATTGGTAGTGTCCACCGAGTAAACCAAGATCTTCGCCAAAATTGTCGCGCTGTGCATTTGGGAAATATGAAGCTTCCAGATCAAGTGTCATCCAGTCTTTGATTCGCATTCGATCAGGGGGACCCGATTTGGTTTGCAGGCGGTGTCGCCAGGCCATTCTCAATACCTGTTGATCATCGACCAATTCATAATAAGGATCGGTAACACCACGACCTGCTCCGGTTCTAACAGCATAAAATCGGGGATCAAACTGGGGTGGTAATGTCCCTCCAAAGGTATTGATTACCAGTCTTTGGCGGAAGCGTTCCTGGGCATTGTCATCAAATTCATTGTATTGGGCGATATTAGTCAGGTCTTCGCTCGAATTACTGAAAGAGTAATCTCCTTCCAGTGACATTTTATGAGCCAATCCATTGAGATTAAAAAACGGACTGTAGACATCAGGGAAAATGCGTTCAAATATAATGCTGCCTCTCAATCCTGCTGAGCCATAAAGCCTGTCAATTTTTTGTTGTTGTAAACCTTCTTCCCAATAAGCGGCTTCCCCCATCACATACGGAACCAGCTTAATCGGGCCGAGGTTGAATGGGGCTTCGAGTTGATGTCGAGTCATAGCGACCACACCTTGCGAATCAGCAATGAAAGGCAGTGGTGTGAATACGTCTTGCGTAGGATTGTAGGGTGGAGCTCCGGGCTTCAGTTTTCCATAACCAATTGAAGAGTGAGAAGTCCAACTCAACAGGTTCCCGAATAAAGGCTCTCCTAGTAAATAAAGGTCGGCCTTGGGAAGCCAATCGGTCGTGTTGGTAAAGTCATTCAGTCTGGTTCTGCCTAAAATCGACCACGACCAATTTTCCTGCTGTTGTTTGATGTGCAGTAGTGTTTCGACATCTTTGTCGTTGTCAAACTCTGATTCAAAATATTGTTCCAAGAAGTTTCGATCGGAGAGCAGGCCACTTTCTGCTATCAAGGTCACTCCGAATGGAGAATCCTGTCTGTGCCTGTGATTGAGAAAGTAACGATCTCTAGTTGAAGGAATGAGTGCCCTGCGGTCCAGACCTAGGTTGTCTGTTCCACTATCGTGGATGTAAAATAATTCTCCATTACCACTGAAAATATTATCAAATCCAAACAGGTTTTCCCCTGTATAGCTTCCTGCCTGCCCTATACCAATTCCGCGAGTTGAATAGTAGTCTAATTGCCCTTCCCATTTGGTTCCCGGTCGACGTTCAAGCCCAAGTAGCTTAAACATATCCCATTCACTTTCAATCTGGAATCCAAAGATGCGGTCGTTCCCAACTCTCAAACCTGAGATCGGAAAATAAATATCTTCAGCTGGGCTGGTAACGTACGGTAGATAGAACAACGGAACATTGCCGATACGGAATGTGTTATTTGAACTAGAGAGCCAGGCACGCTTATAAGCAACGGGCTGACCTGTGATGGGGTCCAGTTCGTTTGAGCCTGAACCAAGCCAGGGAGTCGAGTACCTATCTTCAACAAAGATATCGGACGATTGAATACGATAACCAGGCTTTCCAAATTGGCTTCCTGTGGCCCAAGCATTTTGAGCTAGATAAGCGCCTTTCGATAACTGGTGGATCTGGCTGGCACGAACCCGGATATCTTCTCCCAATTCGGCAACATGGGTCTTGAGTTCTGCGTCAAGCAAAACCCCTCTTTCTTCGCGTGCGTCATAAAAAGCACGGTTTGCTTTCAGATAGTAGGAACCTTGACGAATTTCAATATTGCCTTCGAGATAGATTTCGAAGGGGGTCTCCTTTGACTGACGGATTTCAGAGTTAAAGTTTTGCGTATTACGTCCATCAGTCCAAATGATGATGCGATCGGCGGACATATCAGCCATTCCCAGACCGTCGATACCATCAATCAAGAGGTTTACACCGCCTGTTATGACCCAGATCTGTTCGGGAGGAACTGTGTGGGTTGAGGGAAAACTTTGGACGTTGTAAGGGACAGCGCTGCGTGGAAACAGTCGAATTCTGCGAAAGTTTACTTTCAGTTTTGGTGAAGGAACGACGTTTAATTCTGGACCTTCAAGCGGAGGCTTTTCAACAAGAAATTGCGCACGTTTCAGTTGATGGTCATGAGGAGTGCCACGCCGTTGCATGGCTCGTTTCAACAAAGGATCATCATGAGAGGCGGTCACAGTGGAAGATCGCCTTATGTTAGCTTTCACTCCTTTTTGCGTGACCAGATTGACTAGCAAACTGGTTTCGTTCTTTGACTCTCCCGGAAGGTCAACTCGAACTTCTCCCTCAAGGTAAATTGAAACACGGTCGGCTTTTCTAGATTTTCGATGCCAGATGACCATCTGCCGTGCTCTGAGGACTGCCTCTCCCTGTTTGATACGGCAGTTGCCTTTCAGAATCGAGACTTCTACAAAATCTTCATCCCATTGCTGAGAGTATTCGGCAGAGATTTCGATGGGAGCCTCTTCGGGAGGTACGTATTCTGATTCTTCATAGGAGGCCTTAGGGGCGCCAAAAAAACTTGTTTGAGCAGGCGCAATCGTGACCAGACTGCCAAGCGTTATTATCAAAACAACGGCTTGCCAGATTGTGTGCGAAACATACCGAGAGTCGGAATTGATCTCGCCCGACACGGGCACTCCTGAAATGAAAAACCGAGTTGGTCTATCGTCTGATGAAGGGGATGGCCTGAATTGAATACCCCACTATCGCCGAAATGACAAAAAACGGGGGGTAACGGATCAAGGTCAGAAGACACTAACTTCGTCTGCTGTACCAAGATAAATGGGCGCGGATTATAGGGCGTTTTCTCAAAGAGTGTCAATAACAGTTAGCAGGTCAAATCAATACCTGTAAGCGTTATAAAGTGCTGTCCTATCAATTGTTATGACGATCACTTACAGGGGCGTTGATAGGTCTTATGAATTTGAAAAAACGAACGATTTGAGACCAACCATAAATGCTTAACAAAGCAATTGCCGGAACAAGTGGCGCACGCATTCTCATGTTGGTCCAGTAGAAGAGATGGACCACAGTAAAACTGAAAATTAGCCAGATTAGCGGTGCCCATGTTTTCTCCTTGTTCCAGGTTACCATGAAAATTCCTCCGAAACAGCCAACAAGAATCAGAGAATAATATCCGGCAATACCCCAATTGATCACAGGTGTGGCAAATGACGTGGATTGAGTAAGTGGAGAGATATTCCAAAAACGTCCGAATCGTAGAAGGCAAGCCTGTGCAAAGAGACTAGGTTGCTCTGCAATATTATGTTTTGCCCGTTGGTACATCCAGCGGTCTCGTTCCTGCTCTGATTTAATTGATGGCAATTGTTGAGTGATTTGTTCTTCCAGGCTCTCTTGCCAAGCATGAAGACTTTTACCCGACCACACGGTTCCCCACGGTTTTTGGACAACCTCTTCATAGAAGACGGGGTTATTTCCTAGCAAAAGTGTGTAACCGCCGTGTGTTGTTGTCAGTATTGGAGACTGGAATACAACCAGATTCCGAATCAACCAGGGAGAGACTGCCAACATGATACCCGCTGCCAGATAGGCAATTTGCCCTAACTTTTGTTTCTCGCATGATTGAGCTTTAAAGATGCGGAGTCTTTGTAGAAGGGAACCCGTTAATCGAGCGGCGATCCAGACACCGAAAAAAGCGAGATAAGTGGGACGGCAGAGGATAGCTAACCCCCATACGATTCCTGTCCAGAAGGAAATAGGTATAAACGACTGTTTGTCAGAGGGCATTATTTCTGAGGATAAGCTGGAAACCAACAAGTATAACAACAGACTCGTGAAAAATGCGGCGAGCACTTCAGTCATTGCATATGCGGTATATTGCAGCAGAATAGGGCCCGTTGCGACAATCGTAGCGGCAAAAATTCCGGCCCATTCCATCTGCAGACGTTTTCCTGTTAGCCAAGTCAACCAGACGGTGAGAACTCCTAGAATGATTTGAGCGATTCCAATTCCAATCGGAGCCGCTTTGAGAAAATAAATAACCGACAGTAAACAGGGATAAAGCGGAGGGCGAAACGCTGTCGGCTGAATTTCGTTCTCTTGACTACTCATACTGGATGAATAACCATGGCCTGTCGCAAGATTTTGGGCGATCGCAAGATAAGCGTCCCGATCATGCCTCAATTGTTCACTCTGTAAAGAGACTATAGCAACACGTAGGCCGCCAGCGAGAAACAGAATCAGCAGTAGTGCAAAATAACAGCGTCTTGTTTGAGTCACAAAAACGTATCCGTAGAGTCCAGAGAGGGAAGACTTTTAAAGTATGCAGGTCTGGAACAGAAGAAACAAGGGGAGGCTCCAGGCGGTTTTTGATGATTTTTCCAGATAGAAAAAAATGTCCCCCTGGTAAAAAAAGTCCGCTCAGAGATGAAATCATGTATTCTCTGCGATATAGTCCGTCATGAGTCTATGTGTAGTGATGGAGGGCAGAGATCTTCCTCCATCGTAGTAACGGGCCAAAATTTTAATATAAATTGCCTTACAGGCAGTAGGATGTGGTCTTTCCTTATGAGTAGTCACCCGCGGCGATGGCTTGAATCATTGGTGGATCGTCTCTACAACCTACGCTGGGTCATGTTGTTGATATCCCTGATCATGACCGGGATTGCCATTTTTCCGGCCTCTCAACTTACTTTCGAACAATCAATCGAATCTCTCTACGCCGAGGATGACCAGCACCTGTTGGATTATCTGGAGAGCAAATCACTATTCGGAGGTGATGAGTTTATCTTCGTGGCTTATTCAACGCCCAATTTATTAGAACCGGAAGGTCTGTTAGAAGTTCGGCGTTATGCCAAGGAATTAAGTAAAATACCGGGGGTTAATACAGAAGTGTCTCAAAATCTGGCAGATGCACTTTCCCCTCCCCAATTAAACTTTTTTCTTCGTGCCTTGATTCGACGAAAAAGAGATGAACTAATCGAATTATTTCGAGGTGTTCTTGTCGGTGACGACAATCAAACAACGGCGATTGTTTTGCGTTTATTACCAGAGAGTGAATCTCCAGTTTCCCGCGCAGAAACCTTTCAGATGATTCGCAAGATGGCGAATGCGCATACGCCCGAGGCTTATGTTGTCGGCGAACCAATTCAAGTACACGATATGTTCCGATACGTGGAGGAAGATGGGGAGATCCTTTTCAAAGTTTCACTTGGTCTGCTGGCATTGGTTTTGTTTCTCTTGTTTCGACGTTTACGCTGGGTGATGTTGCCATTATTGGTT
>JAJDEK010000419.1 GCA_029259875.1 Planctomycetaceae bacterium | reverse complement strand
ATACGAGTCGGAAATTAAAACGACTGACATTTCTTTGGTTAGCTGCCGGCGGTCTGACATTACTCACATGCCTTATCATCAAACCGGTTTCATCACCCCAACACCAACTCATTTTACTGGCTTCAATGTTGGGGGCTCCTTTTGCAGCTGCGATCATAATACTTTTCTTTCGCTCTCGAAATCTCCTTTCGCCAGCCAACAGACACGAAATTGCCACACTAATTGAGCGAACCTATCCGGAGCTGGATACCAGTCTGCTGGCAACACTGGAATTGGAAAATATAACGGATGAATTTCGTCCGACATTTCTACAAAACCGTCTGATTCAACAGGTCATTAAACATGGAACACAACACGATTGGCGGCAGACGATCTCCAACCGCAAGTTGATTCTACAAAGCACCACACATTTACTGTGCTTCACTGCCTGGTTCGTTGGTTGTCTCAGTTGCTGGTCCTATCTTAAAGCAGCACCACTGCCTAAAGAAATCCCATTGGCTATTGCTTCAGTTAACGAACAATTTCAGGTTGAGATCAAACCAGGGACCACCGAGCTGGAAAAAAATCATCCTTTGTTGATCACTGCTCGTTTTACGGGCAAAACTCCCGAAACCGCAACCTTGCAAATTACTTCTACCTCAGAAGAACCCCAAACCATCCCACTCATCAAGCATCTGGATGACCCTGTCTTTGCAGTCCGACTGCCTACTATCCCCCACGATCTTTTGTATCTCGTCCAAGTGAATTCCTGGGAATCAGAAACGTATCAGGTCAAAGTTTTTGTCCTACCTGAATTAGTCCAATTAGATACTGTCATTAGCGCTCCTGAATATACGCAGCGACCAACGCAAAAACTAGAAGACACTTTACAAATTAGTGCGATTGTCGGTTCGTCGGTTGAACTACAGGCTCGTTTCAACAAACCCGTTCAATCCGCGCTGTTAGAATCAGAAGGTCAGCAGAAGCTTCCGATGAGAGTGAGTTCAGATGGTATGTCGGCCCGACTTACACTGAAAGCAGAAAACGACCAGACCTGGAATTTACGTTTGATCGATTCGGAATCACGCGAAAATCGAACACCGCCCTATATTGATTTGGCTGTGGTTCCTAACTTACCTCCAGAGATCAAGGTTACATTCCCGGCCCGTGATACGCGTGTCTCTCCGCTGGAAGAAGCACTGGTCCAAGGCACTGTCAGCGATGATTTTGGTCTACAACAAGTGGGTCTCGTTTACGCGATTCCCGGAGAGACTGCTCAGACACTCTCGCTACGCGAGACAACAAATCCCGCCCTCGAATTTGCCGCAGAACATCTGCTTTCTTTGGAACGTCTACAAGTTCAGCCCGACACTCTGATTTCGTATTACCTTTTTGCAGAAGATATTGCTCCTGACGGCAGCACGCGCAAAGTGCTCAGTGACATGTATTTCATGGAAGTCCGCCACTTCGAAGAAATCTTCAGAGAAGGACGTTCTGCTAGTAGCTCACAGTCAAAAAAAGGGGGAGGCAATGCAAAACAGGCCGAGAAGTTAGCGGAACAACAAAAACAGATTATCAACGCGACCTGGAAAATCATCCGTCGCGAGATCAAACCCACTGTGTCTGCTAAATTTGTCGAAGATGTTTCCACACTGCAACAGGCACAACAGGCGTTGGTTACTAGTGTTGTAAAATTAGCTTCAAAAGTCAAATCGCAAAAGTCCAAAGCAATCATCGATGCTGTCACCCAAAAAATGCAGGAAACGGTCTCGATTCTTGATGCAGTGAACCAATCTCGCAATGTCGAACAGCTCACGGCGGCACTCACTACGGAACAAGCGAGCTACCAATTGTTGTTGAAATTGCGGGCACGAGAACATCGTGTCTCAAAAAACAAAAATGGTGGAGGCAGTAAAGGCGGAGGTAGTAGTCGTTCACAAAATCAAATGCAACAACTGGAATTGACCAATAAAAAACAGCGTTATGAAACAGAAAACCAGGCATCTCAAGCTCAAGCCGCGCAACCTGATCGCGAAGCGTTACAAATTCTCAATCGTCTCAGAGAATTGGCACAACGTCAAAAAGATCTGAACGAACAATTGAAAGCGTTGTCCGACAAAAAACGTTTAGCAAAAAATGATCAGGAAAAAGAGGAAATCGAACGTCAACTCAAACGACTGCGGGAACGCCAGCGGGAATTGCTCCGTAATACCGACGAAGTTGCTCAAAAAATGGATCAATCGAAAAAAGCATCTTCCGCTAAATCGAGACGCAAACTTGAACAAACGCGCTCTCACCTACAACAAAGTTCTGAAGCACTGAAAAAAGGACAGGTTTCCCGCGCACTCAACTCAGGTACTAGAGCACAACAACAGTTGGATCAACTCAAGAATGAATTCCGCAAAAAGACGGCCAATCAATTCGCAGATGCAATGCGTTCACTGAACCAACAAGCCAAAGATCTCGACCAGAAGCAAAAAGAAATCAGCCAGGCACTCAACAAACAACAACAGCCGCCCCAACCAGAGCAGCGACGTTCTTTACGTAAAAATAAAGGGCAGCAAGCGCTGGCCGACAAATTGCATGAACAGGAATCCGATCTGAAGAATCTCGTCGAACAGATGAAAAAAGTGGTTCAGGAATCAGAAAAGTCAGAGCCTTTGCTTTCCAAACATCTTTACGATGCCATTCGGAAAACTAGACCTTATCGTCCTGGAGATTCCTTAAAAAATGCTGCCAACTTCCTGAAAGAAGGCGCCTCTGAACGTGCACAGCAAGCGGAACAGCGTGCCGCTCAGGGGATCGAAGCGATGAAACAGGGAATCGAAGTCGCTGCCGAAAGTGTTTTGGGCAATGACCTGGAATCCCTTAAACGAGCGCGACAGGAAATCAAATCTCTTTCATCAGAAATGAAAAACGAACAGAAGCTGGCTGGTAATCCGGCTTCACAAAATCAATCACAGTCTCCCTCTCAAAAAGTGGCACAGCCCGGTGGCTCAAAGACTCCCACACCAAAGCAATCCTCTTCTTCAAAACCGGGGCAGCAAAAGACAGGTTCGCCCTCCGGTCAGGGCAAATCTTCCGTGCAACTGGCTTCTGCCCAAAAGGGAAAAGGGCAGGGTTCTGGATCAAAACCAGGGGTTTCCCCATCATCGACACCAAAAGCGGGTCCTAAATCACTGAAAAGCTCTAAAGGAAACTCCAAAGGCGGCCCAGGTAGCAGTCAGGGAGGCCCCAGTGGTCAAACAACCGGGCCGATCACCAGTAATCAATTTCGAAAGTGGACTGACCGCATGCGAGATGTGGAGGAAATGGTAGGCGATCCCGATCTCCGCAGTAAAGTGGCTCAAATTCGCGAACGTGCACAAAGTATGCGTGCGGAATTCAAACGACATTCTAAAGTACCGAAGGGAGACATGGTCAATGCGCAAATCCTGGAACCGCTGGCTGAACTTCAAAAAATACTGTCAAACGAAATCAGTAAACGAGGCGCGCAAACAATGTTGGCACCAATCGACGGCGACCCGGTACCGGAAAAATACTCCGATCTGGTCCGTCGCTATTACGAAGAATTAGGGAGTGGAAAATGAATTGTCTTGCCCAATTACAATTCGGTGCACCTCACTGGACCACGATCGCGGTGATAGCGAGCATTGCTGGCCTGATTCTTGTCCTCTTCGCCTATCGATCTCTCACCTTGAAACGCTCGTTGGCAAGCGCCGCCGTCTCCTTAAAAGTCTGTGGTATCGCGATTCTCTCAATCGCGTTGACCGAACCGCTATGGAGTGGCACGCACGTCCATCCCGGCACCAACCTGTTTGCAGTGGTAGTAGACGACAGCCAAAGCCTGCAAACCAAAGACCCGAAAACCGGCCAACCACGTCTACAGCAAATCAAACAATTGCTCACTGCATCACAGCCGACTAAAGATAACAATCTTCCAGAGTGGCTCATCGATCTGGAACAAAACTTTTCGGTTCGAAAATATACGGTCAATGCACATACACATGCAAAAACAGAACTGCAACACCTTTCATTTGACGGCTCGAAATCAAATCTCGTTTCAGGTCTTAACGAATTAAATCAACGTTATACCAAATTGCCGTTAGCGGGTATTCTGTTGATGACCGATGGGATCTCTGCCGAGGAGATCAGTCGTCTTGAAACATCCGTGCCCATTTATCCTGTTCCCATTGGAAACTCCTCACCGGCCACTGATCTCGCGATTAGGAAAACATCGGTCAGTTATTCCCCCTTTGAAGATGCACCGATTCGTATTCTTGCAGATCTCTCAGCAACAGAATGCCAGGCTAAACAAATCAAAGTACAACTGCTGGATGAAGCTGGTAAGACTGTCGAAACCGTTACCCGTGAAGTCAGTCAGCAGGAACAACAATTCCAAATTCGATTTCAGGTTCGCCCAGAAGAAACCGGGATTGCTTTTTATCAACTGAAGACAACTCTCATTTCACCAGAGAACGAAGAAGTCACACTCGCCAATAACAATCGCATGCTGAAAATTGATCGCGGTCGAAAAGCACATCGCGTGCTCTATGTCTCTGGTCGTCCTAACTGGGAATTCAAATTCCTACGCCGTGCGATTGAAGAAGATGAATTCATTCAGCTAGTGGGCTTAATCCGTATCGCAAAAAAAGAGGCCAAATTCGACTTCCGCAGTCGCGACGGAGAAGAGGGCAATGCATTATTCCGAGGCTTTGATCAAGAAAATGAATCAGATCTCGAACGTTATGACCAGCCCGTTTTCATGCGGGTCAATACGCAATCGCCGAATGAATTAAAAGACGGCTTCCCGAAAACGGAAAAAGAACTCTTTCAATACGAGACCATCATTATCGATGATTTAGAAGCGTCGTTCTTTTCACACGATCAGATGGAGTTGATCACTCGTTTTGTTTCAGAACGCGGCGGCGGCCTGCTGATGCTGGGCGGACAAGAATCGTTTCAAAAAGGCGGCTATCATAAAACGGATCTGGCCCGTCTCTTACCCATTTATTTTCCTCAGCGCGAAACAGTTGCTAACGAAACGGAATACCAATTTTCGCTCACTCGCGATGGTTGGCTTCAACCCTGGATGCGACATCACAAAAATGAGCAAGAAGAACACAAACGTCTAGCCGAAATGCCCACATTCAAAACGATCAATCGTGTGGATA
>JAJDEK010000418.1 GCA_029259875.1 Planctomycetaceae bacterium | reverse complement strand
TTTCAATCAACGTATTGTACACCATCTTATAATCAAAAATTCAAGGACTATTTTGATGCTTTTCAAATTTTTAATAACTTTTGTCAAAATATGAAGTCTGAGTATTTATTCTTAGATCTTGATGATATGAACAGTTCCTGCTGTAAATCAAATAGAAATCAAGCCCACCAGTTTCTAGAAAAGGTGGGCTTGATAGCTTTAGTTCAGAATTAGAAAGATCATCCCATCAATTTGGTCACAGCCTGTGCTTTTACCAATTCGCGTGGTTGATTCAAGTGATTATGCACAATCGTTTCGGGGTTGATGCCAAACGAGTGGTAGATCGTCGCCAACAACTCTCTTGGATGCACCGGATCTTTACGTGGACTGGAACCTGTTTTGTCAGATTCTCCATGCACATAGCCCCGTTTCATACCAGCACCAGCCATGAGAGCCGTGTAGCAATAAGGCCAGTGATCTCGTCCATCGTCACTATTAGAGTTACCCGATGTACTCACGCCGCGTTGAGGGCTTCTTCCAAATTCACCAACGGCTACCACCAGAGTCTCATCTAGCGTACCACGGTCATATAAATCTGAGATCAAGCTGGCAAGCCCTTGATCGAACATGGGAGCCGATTGGTCTTTGAGACGCTTGGATAACCCAGTATGCACATCCCAGGAGTGATTGTTCGAATTAGCAACTTTAGGCCAAACCACTTCAACAACGCGTGTACCTGCTTCGGCAAGTCGGCGTGCAAGTAGTAGACTTTGTCCAAAAGTGTTTCGTCCATATTTATCGCGGACCGCATCTGACTCCTGATCAAGAGCAAACGCATCGCGGGCACGCCCGGAAATCACCAGATCAAGGGCTCGCGAATAATATTTATCCAACTTATATTCTTCGACAGCTTTATTGAGCTGTGGCATCCCTTTGTTGATTGATTCGCGTAAGCTGGCACGGCGTTGCAATCGGGATGTATAAACATCAGGACGCAGCTTGAGATCATCAACACTCAACTTGTCCATTTTATTCATGTCCATGTCATCGCCTGGTGGATACAGATAATAGGGATCGTAAGCACGCCCCAGGAATCCGGCTGTTCCCGCTTTACCGACGACATTACTTTCCTGAAGAGGGCGGGGTAACATCACAAACGGCAACATTGAGACTTGTGGAGGTTGCAATCGAATGATGTTTGAACCAAAGTTTGGAAAATCCTTGGGACTCGGAGGTTCCAACTGACCTGAAGGGCTGACCTTATCGGTAGTGTAACCCGTTAACATCTGGTAGATGGCAGCAGTATGATTGAAGAGCCCTTTTGGAGTGTAGCTCATCGATCGAATCATGGTAAATTTGTCGTTGTTCTGAGCAAGATTCGGAAGCAATTCGGTAAACTGCACTCCGGGAATCTTAGTCGGAATCGGCTTGAATACACTACGCACGTTATCGGGAACGTTCTCTTTCGGATCCCACAAATCGAGATGGCTCGGCCCGCCTTGCAGAAAGATCAAGATGACACTTTTCGCTTTTGCCCATCCAGGGCCGCCCCCTTCATTATTATTGGCAGCAGCTTCCTGAAGTTGTAGCATGGAACCAAGTCCCATGCCCATCATGCCGGAACCACCGACTCTTAGTAAATCACGCCGCGAAATTTGATTTCGAGATTCACACACTTCCTTGCCTGGTTGACCTGGAATGATTAGCATTTCAGTATCTCCTCACTTCTGTTAGAGATCAGTTTTAGTGTTCTATCCGTTAAATCTGACTATAGTTTGTAAAAATCAATCTTAATGATTAAACAAAAACGCAGGGCTGTTAATTAATGCCCAAGCCAAGTCCTGAGCTGCAATTAAGCGATTCTGCTTAACTTGTTCTGTACTAAGCCGCACGTCATTACGTAAACGGGTTAACTTTCGATCGACAGGACGAATATTTTGCATCGCCATTAGATGATTTCGTAATTCTACTAGCTTTGGATCAGTAGGACGTGGCTTTTTACTGTCAGCAACAGCTTTAATCTGTGCTTGTAGCTTACGGTCCGCCTTACTGTAATAATCAAGCAGTTTCTTTTTCTCGGCTGCATTTCGTTTATCTTGCTTCTTCGCCAGGATTTTCTGAATATCCTGAGGATGTTGATCCAATGTTGTAGGTCCGCCACTGTTAGTGACAGAAAGTCGAAACCGACCAATCGAATGCGTATTACTACTAAAATGCTGTTTTAAGACAAATGTCAAAATCGTTCCCTGATCGTCGGCGGCAACCTGCGATTGAATATCGAAACTTGCCATATGCGATTTGCCCGTCTGGGGTGCCAACGCCCAACCATCACTGGAAGAATTCACCTTTCCATCAATGGCGGTCGAGACATTATAGACGTTCTGACTGAAATCAGCTTGTGCATTAAACAGAGTTAATTTTGTTTTCTGCTCAGGTTTCGATATTGGTGCTGAATAGACCTCGAATTCATTTAATACGATATTTCCATCCGCAGCGCGCCCAGGTCCCTTGTTAGGCAGTGAGTCATGTGTCAGTACTTCGAGACGAACTGCAGAGATTCCTTTTAAAGTCGAATGCGCGACGATTTGATAATCACCTTTACCATTCTTACCTTTTGCTAGTACGGAAAGGTCTTTTTGTAACTCCAATGTGGCTTTATTAGTAGCCGACATGGTTTCAGGCTTGAGTGTAACCCACTTCGATCCCGTCGTATTTTGTTTTTCCCACTTAGCTATATTAGTCTGTAATGCCTTTTGGTATTCCGATAAGACTTTTTGTAATTTGACAGTGCGTTCTTTTTGGTCCTGATTCAACCAGGCTTCTCGTGGAGCGATTGCTTTCTGGAACGAAGTGACAGCGTGCTGTGCGTCCTGAACGTTTTGGGCACGTTGGTTTTCCTGCTTGATTAGATCTGGAGACAAACTCTTTTCATAAGCGACTAGTTGTTTTGTTAATGTCTGGTGTTCACTTTGAATTTGCTGCTGAATCAGTTTGACGCCTGACTGTTTTTCCTGGTCGGTCGCTGGGCGACTCAAAATTCTGAGGAATATAGAATCAACCAATGCCGGATCGTCTTTTTCTTCCTGCACGAGTTTATTGAGTGCGTTGTTTGGATCACTAATTGCATTTCCAACCGTCGGACCACTGATTAAAGCCATGACAGGCCCCAATTCAACGGTGGACGACCTTTCGCATTCGCAAGGACTCTCGCGTTGAGCACGCCCAAATTTCGCAAGGAAGTCGCTTTTCAGTTTGAAGCCGACATCAGGAAGTTCTGCAGCTCGCGTTCCAGCAGGAACACCTGGGATGTTCGAGATTGATCCAGTCACACGGCAAAGTGAATCGTACAACACTTCTGCAGGTAAACGCCGTGCTTTGGCATGTGAATAATTAATTGTATCATCTTCATTCCATTTATTGGACTTAATCGAAAGTTGATATGTTCGTGACTGACAAATCACACGCATTAAATGACGAATATCAAAGTTATGCTTTAAAAAGTCAGTTGTTAACTTATCTAACAGCTCCGGATTGGAAGGTGGGTTTCCAGCACGAACATCATCGATCGGTTCAATCAAACCAGTACCGGTGAGATACCCCCAGATGCGATTCGCATATGCTTTCGCAAAGTATTGATTATCACGTGAAGTAATCCAACGTGCCAATTGTTCGCGACGCGAAAGTTCCTTTTTGTCTGCTTTAAATTCCGCAGGGTAGGGGAACTTAGGTGGTGTTTTTGCTCCGGTACGTTCATGCACCATTTCACCATCTTTTTTATCAAAGATAACTTCGAACAAAGGTTTCCCGCTTTCGACGGCGGTACGACCAATTGTACGTCCTTTACTCTCAGGAGCATTCTTCAAACCATACTGAGCAAAAAAAGCTGATGTTTCGTAGTATTGGTCCTGAGTCCAACGTTCGAACGGATGGTCATGACATTTATTGCAATTGAACCGAATTGAGAGGAATAAATGAGTCGTGTTTTCCATCGTG
>JAJDEK010000417.1 GCA_029259875.1 Planctomycetaceae bacterium | reverse complement strand
CCCGCTCTGGCGAGGAACTCCATCCCGGCGGCGGCTTCATTGGCGCTGAACACGGTTTGGGCGCCGAGTTCACGGGCCTTAGCAGAGAGGGCGTCGAAATCCTCCCCCACAGCGCCGGAGACAGCCCTGACCTTGGACATCTGGGCTTCGAAACCACCGGCCACACGGATCAACTGGCGGCCACCCAAGGCCCCGGCCATGGAGGCGGCAACCTTGGCGAAGGTCGATGCCACACCTGACCCGACCCTCTTCGTTGTCCGTCCGAATGAACCGACATCTCTTTCGGTTTTCTTAATCGAGCGACCAAACTTCTTTACGGACTGCTCGCCTTTTTTGAGGCCGGCTGTGTTCGCAGTGATGCTTAGTTCTGCGAGATCAGCCACTGTCTGTCTTCTCTTTTATCCATAGATTTCGGAAAACCAGATCAAGATCGAACAGCGCATCCACCTCCCATGCCTCCAAAGAGAGTCCATAGTTGAATTGAAACGCCATAAGTTCTGATTGCGTGATGGGCTCAACACCCATCCCGGAGGAGCGTGTTGAATGAAGTCTGAGAAAATACTTCCAGAGGTAACTTAATTCCGAGGGCAGTAAGACTTTGCGCGCGAGGTCCTCCAGTTCGTCACTGTGGGGGACGCCCTCGCCCTTGATCTTTTCAAGTTGCTTGAGCCCGGAACGAACATGAGCGGAGACGTCTTCCTGCCCCGGTTTTTCCTTGAACTTGGACCGACCAAACTCGATTAACTGTCTGACGGCCCCTCGATAAAATTGGCGCGCTTCTTCATGACATCAAAAACGCAATCCATGATATCCGGGAATCTCAGATACAATTTGCGGACCTGGCTTTTGTTAAACTCCAACTCAACGCCGTCGACGACAATGTTTTCCCAACCTGCTGTCAGAGCAACGCACATGTTGAAATTATAATCTCTGACATCGTCGATAGAGTCAGATTGGATGTAGACGCCGTCCTCTTCCACCTTGGCGCCCTTAGCTTGTTTTTTGTTCGCGGCCTCAAATCGTTTTGCCTCTTTCCCATCAAGACCCAAGATCAGGATGCGCATCGGCTTGTCAGGATCGTCCTTGAGGTCGGCGCTGTCGGCGTAAAGCTTCTTTTTTGTGTGAACGTTTTGGAGATGTACCCACACTCCGTCGTTCGATTTCCGCTCTACGCCGAGTTCACTCATATCCATGAGATATTTCCTTTAGTTTTACTTGAAGATCAGGGTTAGACGAGTTCAGAGTCTTGTATTTGAATGGCTGACGAGTTGTAAGACGTGTCGCCGGTCTTCTGTGTGGCGGTGAAGTCAAACGTCTGCACCAGCCCCTTCGCATCGTCAGGCATGCTCCAGGATGTGAACTTCACTTTCGGAAGAAGGACGGACAGGAATCCAACAGGCGCCGTTCCAAACCCCGGAAGCATCGCGTGGATTTCGATCTCGTCTTCGTTGATGAAGTTGTTGAGGAACACCTGGTCTTGACGGAAAACGGTGATCTGCCCACTCAGATTTGGCACGTCGTAGAAAGTGTCCGGGATCAGGTTTGATCCGATGACAGGATCACCGCTTAACCCCAGATCAAGGCTGATATTGAGCCCCGTTAGGATGGCCTGGTCGACGCCGCCGATCCGAATTGATCCTTCCGGCGCGGCGAGTTCCTGCCCTGTCCCGACCGCAGCCGGAGAGGTAAAATAAGGAGCGGCGCCGGTATCGTTGGCCTGGAAGTCTTTCCCGACCATGCCGAACGTCACTTGGCCAATCCCATCGGGCGGGAGTTGCAGGTTCATATTCCCAACGCGGCACCCGAGGAAGATGTCCGATTGATCCGACCCGGCATGATAATGTTCAACCGAAAAACTGTCGGACGTGTGAGCTGATGCTGGATTGAATGAAATCTTACCGGGAATAACCAATTGAGCATCGGCGTCCGGGGTGGCCTGGAGGGTGAGGGTTTCGGCAACCGTGATGACGGTGGCGGTGACCGCTGTGACACGGAAGTTTTTATTCTGATTGGCCGTTTCCTGAAGCGCCAGCCTGACGACCATACCGACCTTCACGCCGTCCGTAATCCACGAACCTGTGGCGCGCACAATCGTGCTTGTGGTGGTCGTTAGATCCGTTGGAGTGATCGTCGTGACCGCAGCAAAATCTTTTCTCAGACTCGCCGCATAGAACTCCTCATAATCCTTCAGAATGGCGTGGCCATTAAGATCCCCCGATACTCGGCGTGTGCCATGGCGGGTGCCACGGGGTTGAAAGTTTGCCGTGATTTCACTGGATTGGAAATTATCCTTGGTAAAACCAAGACCTGACGTGATGCGCCGCAATGTTTTTGCGCCGGTGGCTGTGGCAATCGTGCCCCAGGTGGTTTCTTTTTTGTATGCAACTGTGCGCGCAGAGCCGGTATCGACCATGATGGGCCTCCTTCAAGTGGGACTGGCGCGTCATCTCGACGGGCCGAGCGGCTTGCCCAAGGCCGTTTTGGGCGTTAAAAAGACCGTCACCATGACGGCCTCAAAAATTAAGCAGGCGGTATGAATGCCATGTAATGAACATCAACCGGGATCTGGACGAACGGTTGATCTGGAAGAACGATCATCGAGTGGATGCTTGGCTTCTCCAAAATTCTTAAAGTCGTTCCGCTCTCGGTCAGATTCAGGACCGCCGAGTTTGTAAAAAAGTGATTGCGCACCAGATCCGCGCGGGTGAATGCAGCATTTGCTCCCCGGTCTTTCGGATACATGACGTCAATCTGGAATATTCCCTCTTCCAATGTTGTCACGCCGCTCCCAAATGAAGCCGCGCTTGACGTGTTCGGGATGAACGTGAACCGATGGTAAGGCGTGCCCTCTGTCGGCGTGTAGTTTCTGTTCTCACCTTTCAAAGCCCATGCAGGGGCGAGCGTCTCCAAATGCTTAATCAGAGCGCGGCGGATATTGTTCGCACTCATTACCGTTTTCCGACGTGGAGCTTATGAACGATGATGGTCCCCGCCGCCGGTACACGAGAGACAGATTGAATTTCATACCTCACGGAATCAATGATGCAGACGTCGCGCACATCAGGGTTTATGGAGAGGCTCGCAGCCGAGATTGTCACCTCCAAATCGCCGATCCTGATCTGCTCGCCGTCGATTTTATCATCAGAGAACCCCTTCGCCGCTCCCTTCCCGGTGTAAACCACAGGCGCCGCCGTTGAATCATCATCCGCCAGGCTTGCCGAGGGTGTGATCGCCGTGCGCTCGATCTGAATTGTTCCCTGGTTAAAATCCGTCAGCAGGTCTTGCGCGACACCCCGCATGTCGTCGTAAATGCTCATGCCCAGGCCCATCTTCCTGAACTCAGGATCGGTCCCAATATCCCGATCACGATCTTATACTCAGTTCCAGAAGGGGCATCCTCGAAGAACTCCTGCTCAACGGCCCCGTCGACCTTGTTTCGCTTTACCCGGCCCCCGCGCACCTGATCGACGTCCAAAACCGCGCTCAGGGCCCGCACAGCTAACTCAGCAACGGCATCCTTCAATTGCTTTGGCAGATCAGGCAGTGGATAGCCCTGCGCGTCCTCAGCCTCAATTCTTGGCCATTCGAGGGTTTGACCTTGCCCCGATCTGTGCCCGCGAAATCTTGATCCATACACCCCATCGATATATTGCGTGGCCTCTCGGGCGACGCTTTCCTTGTTGGCCGTACTTGCCGCCGTCCAAGTCGCGCTTTCCGTCCGGTGCGCCCGATTTGCCCAATAGGCGTCGATCTCAGCAATGGCGGCATAAGACTCCGCGTCATCTTTACCCGTGCCGTCCTCAACGATTAAAGCCATGTGTGCCTCATTCGCTTATTTCGGCTCTCAAGACCAACCGGCCCTGACGCACGCGGGTGACAATTCCCGAAGCGTCGATCCGCTCCAGATCGTAACGGTAGACCGCCTGCACGTTTTCCCTGACCGTCTTTGGCCCTGTTGAAATCAATCCACTCGAAGGCTGGACCGACTTCGCCGAGAGCGCCGCCGTGTCCAGAGCCGTCATGGTGACGGTGATGTTCCCGTTCGCCCCACCGAGGGTGATCTTGCTGGTCGCTCCCTCGGTTGTAAGTCCAAGTTCGAGAGGGGCGTTTACTGCCCGGCGCACGCTCATGCGCGCGGTGTGGCCGGTATTGTCTATGACACTGCCGGAGCTGTCTTTATCGACCAGAATCCATGTGAAGTCCGATCCCTGCTCGACATAGAGATCCTTACGAAGGGCTGGCATGGATTAACGCCGACTCTTCGCAGACAGGATCGATGTTTCTTCCACAAAACCAGCGGACAGATACCGCGCAGCTTTCCTTTTGCTTAGCTCAATCCGGGTGCCGGTTTCGACCTTGATCCGCTTCCCGTGCTCATCGGTCATGAAAAACGGGTGCTTGACCTTGTAATATTTAGCCATGTTGACGCTTCCGCTTTGATTTGTTCTCCGGCGCGCCCTTTAGTGCTTTGTTTTTAGGGGCCGGTCCGGCGTCTTTCTCTTCCGTTGCCTCTTCGACCATCCCAGCTTCGATCAATCCGCCAACAATAGAAGCGTCAAAATCGACCACTTCACCGGGCCGGACGTTCTTCACGTCAATCCCGTCCTTGGCGTAAGGAAATTGCTTTAATACCTTGCATCTCATGCCACTACCTCCAATTTAGGTTGATCCCCGTGGTCATATCGTTTTTCCATCTCCGCCGCGCTTGGCAGATTCTCACGCGGGATTTTCTTGATCTTGCACTTGTCACCGAGATCCTCGACCACGATTTTATGCGCATCATAGCCGTAAGGTTTTTGATCTTCCGGCTCACTACCGTCCAACAATGTCGATGAATTGGGGACCAATATTTTCGCACCGACTGCGGCGCATTGGCCGAGCCAATACTCAACACACGCCCGCCCTTTTTCAGCGTGATGTCTGTCGGAATAAGTAAAATCGATACCCCAAAGGCTTATGTTTGGAACACCCAGATAGAGCGCGTAGGCCACCGCATAGGCGACCGTTGAATTGAAATATAGAAACCCCCCGCATTTGTTGAGAACGTCTTCAAGCGGGTACTCAACCATTGCCGGATATTCTGGATAAGCCGTACTGGTATAAACCGGACCCTTCGCCGCTTTCAGTCCGGCAAGAAGATTGGCGACGTGACCGGCGGGGTCAGCCGCCGCTCTGGCTTCCTGCACGCGCAAATCATCCATCGCGAAGCCACGATCATATTGGATCACGTCAATCACGGCGTTGATCGCCCATGTCTCGTCTGCGATTGCCTTGCGCGATCCTGACGTCCTAGAGAGACTGACATATTCGTGCATGGATGGCCCCAGCGCCACGATGGCGACGGAATTGGGTACGTAAGTCTTCTCGTTCATTCACATAATCCAAAAAAGGGCGGGCCGGCTGCTTTAAGCAACCGACCCCAGGGAGAATTAAGCTACTGGCGACTGACTCGGATTGCCCAAAATGGCGTTCACGCCGATGGGGGTTCCGGCTGTCGTGGTGCTTGAAACCTGCACCTTGACGTACCGTTTATTGCCGATATAGCCGATCTTTTTGGTCACTTTTTCCGTTGACCCGTCGACACGCACCGCAGCCGCAAGTCCGGCCAACAGTTCAGTGCCGAGAAGGTCCGCATCAGCAACAGCCGTGAAGCCGGACGTCGCCAGATCGCTTTCTGTTAAAGCCACGGTGAAGGCCGCAGCCGTGGCCGTGACAGCCCCATAGGCGATGTCGAACTCCAGGGAATCGTATCCCTGCCGGTCGATGGCGCCGCTGGTTTTGCCGGTTCCTGTGGTTCCGACGGCCACCGGTTCGATAGCCGTCAGAATTTTGACGTTGTTATGTAAATCACGCATTGGTGAAATCTCCTTAAGTTTGGGATGGCGCTTACGCGGCAACCTTTTGAATGACGATTGCTTCGAAGTTCACCACGTCGCCGCCGACCCGTTTTGTCGTGTAGAACACCACGAACGGTTTGGCAGTGAACGGATCACGCAAAACACGAACCCCGATACGGTCAACAATGGTGTAAGCCTGCCGGATATCACCAAAGATAATCGACAGAGCGCCAGCACCCACCGCAGGCATATCGTCAGCCATGCGGACAGAGTACCCGCCGAGACTTGACGGGCCTTTCTGCTCAAGACCAGGGCGCCAGAGGTATTGGTTATTGGAGTCCTTGAACAACAGAACCGCTTTCAAGCTGGAACGCTTCATGAGCCACCAGGCGTTATTCTGGTATGGCTCTTTCAGTTCCATCGGCAGTCCTTTGATGCCGTCCGCCGTGAGCAATGTGGCGCTACCGGAGTTGATCTGATTGATCTGAGAAGCACCGGTCCCAGCCGCATACGTCAACATGCCTCGGGGCTTGTTAACACCGTTGCCATTAACAAAGGCCGTGTTCTCAAGCCGAGCGAATTTTCCACCCACCTTCCTGGATAACCAGCTTTCTTGATCCTGGCTTGCATCATCGAGCAGCTTTTGCGTGGCGCGCGGGGAGGCGTGAAGTTCATGAACGATGATCTTCCGCATTCCACGTGTCGGCGTTGCCGTTTCGGCACGGGTTGCCTGTTCGCCCACCCACCCAGCGGCGGCTTCGTCCTCATCCGCCGGAACGTCCAGTTCAGACGTTCCGATGGTTTCCACCGTTGCCAGATCACGGATCTGCGATGTCTCGAACACCTTCTCAACAATACGCTGAGACATTGCCGTCGGCACCAGATACCCGCCGTCAGGATCGCTGGCGACGGAAAGGGCCTTCATCTCATCCTGCCCGAGCGCGCGGTCTCCGATAGACAGATACCTATCGAACGCCTTGGTGTAGAGGCCGTATTCGTCAACATCGACACCCTCAACATTCAAGGGTCGCATGGTCGTGACGGCGCCTTGCAGCACACCCATGGTGCGGTTGAAATCAATAGCTTGTTTGGTTTCATCCTTGTTTGAGTTTTCGCCGACGGGAGAACGCTTGAGGATTGTTTCGATCTTATCCGCTTGTTCTGTCGCGGCCTTGACGGCCTTATCCATCGCATCCTGTTTCGTGGTGATGGACTCGGCGAATTTGTCGAGCTGGTCCTTCAGCACGATGTCTTCAGGGAGCCCTTTCGCCTCCTCCGCCACTTTGCGGACGTCAGCGATTTCGCTGTGCATGGACTCTTTCAAGCCCTTTATGTCATCGCCGAAAGATTTGATTTCCTTTGTAATCTGTTCGACGACCTTGGGATCGAGTTGTTCAGTCATTTTGGTTACGCCTTTGCGCTTGAAGTGAAATCACGGAGCGATTTACGGATCTCTGCGAGAGGCCCGAGCAATCGATCCAGTTCAGCGCCAGCGTCCTGCGTGGCGGTATTGAGGCCGTCAAAGCCGTGCTTGAGCACGAGCCTGGCCTGAGAGCGTGTGAGCCCAGCGTCCTGCATGGCGCGCTCTAATTCTCTGCGGGTAACTTCCGACTTCGCGTCGGTGACGCGCGCCGCTTCATTCGCCGGGAAAACTGTCGGCGAAACTTCAAATAGTTTGACTTCGTGGATTTTGCGGGTCTCAGCCTCGCGGTCGAACTCATCACGCACCGTTCTGAAGCCGATGGAAAGACCCATCTTCCCCTTTGACATAATGCTGGCATGGGCCTGTTCTGATTTCTGAATGCCGCGCCCGATCCAGAGATTCCCCTTCACGTAAAGCCCGATGCTGTCTTCTTTAACCTCGTCCCATTCGCCTATGGGTTCATGCGTGTTATGGCTAAACAGCATGGCCGGCATGGTCCCTTGCGAGGCATGTTGTTTAAGCGAGTCCGCGAAGGCGCCGGGCATAACGATGTCGCGATCAGAGTCGAGAACGTTAAAAACCGACCCATAACCCTCGAACTCACCAGCCTCCGAGACCTGCTTAAGCTCGAACGGACGCACAAGATGTTTAGCCTCGATCTGCGCATTCATGGCGGATTCCTCAAAGAAAAGCCCCGCTGGGAAGTCCCGGCGAGGCGTGGTAAAGTGGCTGGATGGCAGTCAGTAAATTAACCAACGAGCAGGTCTATGATCTGCTCTATGAAATTGAACATCTTCTCGAAAACAAAACGGGCGAGGCTGCTTTAGGCCAGCACACCCTTGAAGTAATTCTTAAAATCGTCAGAACACTGCAATTAGCGTTAGTCTATGGCGTGGAGCACGGGCTGGATAAGAACCCGGCTTCGACCGACCCTAACCTTTAGCCCTTGCCTGGGCCTCCTTTGCGACTTGCTTGACAATCTGGCCCCATTTCTTTGCAGCCGACCGGACGAACGCGCGGGGCTGTCTTCCACCCCCGCCGAACTCAACAGCCGCCGCGTAATTCGCTCCATAAGCTGCGTGATATGTGTCCCCGATCTTCATCTGGGCGATGGTCAGTTCCACTTCTTCCTCCGCCCCTCCCTGGCTTCTTCCTTCAGGCGCCAGATTTGGCTTGGCATTCAGACCGCTTTGAAGCGACGCTCTTAGAAACCCGGTATCGACCGGCATGTTTCCACCCTGCGCCACAGGCTTTTGCATCTCTTTCACAACGCGCTTGATGGATTCCTTAGCCACCCGCTCCATGCGGTCCTGCGTTTGCAGCACCCATTTATCAACCTGCGCCGAGAATGATCTAGCCATTGACGAAACACGCCAACAAACCAAACTGCCAGGCAGAAACAAACCCAATACAAAACGCTGCAATCATACCCCACACAATATCAGGCAATTTTAACTTTTTCATCAAACAATCCCCGCAAGA
>JAJDEK010000416.1 GCA_029259875.1 Planctomycetaceae bacterium | reverse complement strand
CTGTCGCGCGCCAAGAGCGCGGCGTACGCCGATTTCTCTCGTTCTTTCGGTAACGGTTGCCAGCATGATATTCATAATTCCAATTCCTCCCACCACCAGACTGATGGCGGCGATCGAACCTAATACGACATTAAAGATGAGTCGAATCTGCTCGGCTTGTTTTAATAATTCCAAAGGCACGACAACGGCGTAGTCTTTGGTGCGTGCATGCGATTGTTCCAAGGTCTCTCTGATCGCCTCAGCCGTGGGCAATACTGCGTCTTTATCATTAACTCGTAGCGTAATCTGATGCAGTTCAATATGCTCTGCCGTCATGCTACCTGCCTGGTTTTTGATATCAAGATCCCCTTCACGCACCTGGAGTGTCTTGATAGGTACATAAACATCTTTATTATAATCCTGTCCGGAAAGGCTGCCGCCAATGGCTGCCGATGCGGTACGATCTTTGGTCACACCAATGACGGTATAAAACATCGGTCCAATGCGTATAGATTTTCCCACAGGATCTTCATGCTTAAACAAGGTGTTTGCGACATCGTTGGCGATCACAGCCACATTCAGCAGCTTTGTCTGATCACTGTGTGTCAGGAAGCGACCTTGTGTCAGTGTCAAATGATTCATTTCTAAGTAATCGGCAGTGCAACCCACAATACGGGCATTCATTGCATCTTTCAGGTAGCGAATTTCTCTACCGACTTCCCGAATCGGAACCGCTTTGACAATTGTGGGTAAGGTATCAACTAAGATTTTCTAGTCTGATCTCAGCAAACCATAGTGCAGTACGCGAGAGCGAGTGGAAGATTGTGTCACTTCCAGCGGGGGTTTCACACTACGGACAATCACATTCGTAGCACCGAGTTCCAGCACCTGTTTTTGTGCCTGAGCACTGGCTCCTTCACCAATCGCCAACATGGCAATCACAGAAAACACACCAAACACAATTCCCAACATCGTCAAGCCGGACCTTAGCTTATGAAGTAATAAGCTTTTCAAAGCGAGTCGAATGATACGAATGATTCGAGTCATGCCGGGACCTGAGAATACTCTGAATTAAGATGATACGAAAATAAAATTAGCTGATTTAATGCGAGAGGGCAGGAGGTTGCAAAATGGTTTCGCTTTCGATGATTCCGTCTTTCATCATAATCTGACGTTTGGTTTGTTTGGCGATACTAGGCTCGTGTGTCACCATAATGATAGTACGCCCCTCCGCGTTCAAATTATGGAGTATGGTCATAATTTCCGATTCCGTGGCTGAATCCAGATTACCCGTCGGTTCATCCGCAAGAATAATTTCCGGATCATTCACTAGAGCGCGGGCAATGGAAACACGTTGTTGCTGTCCACCAGAGAGCTGAAAGGGACGATGGTCCAAACGGTCTCCCAAACCGACCATATTCGCTAGTTCGATGCACCACTCTTTTTCCGCCCGCCCGATTGCAGGATAGCCGGCACGGTACAATAGCGGAACTTCGATATTTTCCAGAACAGTATATTGTGCGATCAGGTTAAAGGATTGAAAGATGAAACCAATCATGTCGTTGCGCATCACTGAGAGTTCATCATCATCCAAAGTTGAGACATCGTGGCCGCCAAGAAAATACTGGCCACTGGTGGGACGGTCCAGCGCGCCCAGAAGATTCAGAAGCGTACTCTTGCCGCTTCCGGAAGACCCCATGATGGCTACAAAGTCACCTTCTGGAAAATCGGTAGATACACCCCGCAGCGCTTTTACCACAACAGAGCCCAGATCGTAGAATTTGCTGAGGTTGACAACTTGTGCAGCCAACTTCATGGTCGTTTGCCTCCAGAGGGTCGTTGCCCTCCTGAGGGTGGTCTCTTTCCTTGGAGCTTACTCAGCTCTTCCGCAGTAATAAAACCGTCCTTGTTGGCATCCATGCTGGAGAACCGTTCGCGCATTGACTCGGGAAGTTCCTCTTTGGAA
Organism: Planctomycetaceae bacterium; assembly: GCA_029259875.1. Classification (GTDB taxonomy): domain Bacteria; phylum Planctomycetota; class Planctomycetia; order Planctomycetales; family Planctomycetaceae; genus Gimesia. Next base: position 7,222 of record JAJDEK010000416.1, on the reverse strand, counting down.
ATCTTGCCATCTGAGTTTTTGTCAAGACGCTTTAAGAGGTTACCTTTATCTCTGGCAGAAGATTTGCCTGGCTTCTTACCACTTGATTTTCCTCCGGCTTTTCCAGGAGCTTGAGTTTTTGCAGAGCCAGTCTTTCGTTGACCACCGGCCGATTGCTTGTTCGCCTGCTCTTTTCTTTCAAGAGCCATTTGTTCTTCCAGATCAATCAGTTGATCTGCAAAGTGTGTACGAGGATTCAAAATGACTTCGCCGTCTTGTTCAACACCTTCCAGAATTTCAATCGTTGTGTCACTGGCCTGACCGATTTTGATTGATTTTCTGACAGCCTCTCCATCCGGGCCAAGCACAAAAATATAGTGCTGGGTTCCAATTGTAATGACCGATTGAACGGGAACCTGCAAAACGTTATCTCGTTCTTCGATTCGAATTTCGATTTCAGCAGTTAAACCCGGCTTAAGCTTCGTGATATCTGCACCGTTTGGAATGATCTTGATTGAAGCCTTGTATTCTTTGAGATCGGGACGCATCCAGTTGGAGGAAATGGGTACGGAAGAGACTTGATCGACTTCACCCAAGTAAGTCTGTTCTGGAAAGGCATCAACACGAATATCAACGGGCAAACCTTCTTGAATCATACTAATTTTCGATTCGTGAATCCGCGCGTCTACTTTCATGAGGCTGAAGTCTGGTAATTGTATGATGGCTTGACGTTCGCGGACTTCTGTGCCCTCTTCGATCACATCTTCGCCACTACCACGACGCCCACTATCTTGATTGGCATAAACGACCTGACCATTTTGCGGAGCAATCAATTTACAGGCCAGAATCTGTTCTCGAAATCGTTCCAGCTCACTATTCTCAACTTCATACGTTAGTTGACCGGCTTTGAGCTTGGCTTCAAACTGAGCCAAAGTCGCAATCCCTTTCCGTCGAACTCGTTCTTGGTCTCGTTCTTTCTCCAAGACATCCGCTTTTAATTCTCTTAATTTTCTTTTTTGCACATAGTCTTTTTCGACTGCTAAGTCTTCTTTGGCAATCTCCAGATCGATTTGTGCTTTCACAACATTGATGCGATCTGCTTCCACATCATTCTGATTTTTATATCCCTTCTTCGCAATTCGTTTGGAGAATTCAAACGTTTCTTCCGCACGTTGCAGATCTTCCTGGGCTTTGGTAATCGCCCCTTGTTTGACGTTGATATCGCGTTGTGATTCTCCCTGTTCAAATTTCTCCAAGTCAAGTTCGGCTAATTCAAATGCAAGTTCAGCCGCTGAATTGTCGCTATCATTTTGAGTCTTTTGAATGGCAACGTTTTCTGTAGCCTGTTTCAGTTCTGCTTCTGCCTGCGTGACCTGAATCTGTTGCTGCTTTTCTTTATCGACTAATATTGCAGAGTCCAGCTCACAGACCAGATCTCCCGCTTTGACCATAGTCCCTTCGGGAACGATACTGATGATCGTCGTATAGCCTTTGACCTTGCTGGTGAGCGTGACATTATTCAAGCTGTCTAACTGGCCTTTTTCAGTCACCGTCACGCGGAATGGTCCCCGTGATACCTGATCGGTAATATAAGTCGTATTTTTCTTGCTCCCGGAAGAGAACACAGAAAAGAACTGCTTTCGAATGGCAGGAACCGTCAACACTGCGATCCCCATCACAAGCATTGCAAAAAAGAGCAACGTTGATGTTTTAGGGAGCTTGCGACGCTTCTTCGCTTTCTGCGGAGAGGGCGTTGAGCTCTCCGGCAGGTCGGAAGACAACTTGTTTGATGTCTTCCGCTGCGGTGATTCCGGTTTCAGTTGTCCCTGGGGGGGGTTGGCGGTGCTCATTGGTGGGCCTGATTCTTCCCGCGCGGTGTTGGTAGAAATCGTCTTTCCAAATTCCATTTTCATCTATCTCCATAATACCCATATTTAGATAGATGTTAAGTCGGTTTTGTTCATAATTTATCCAGTTGCTGATTAAACTGTTTTGTGCGTCTAATACCGCATTTAACGCATTTAACAGATTTAAGCCCTGATTACGCCCTGCTTGTGTGGGATCTGAGGTTGCTTCGACTGCACTATCATACTGTAAAGCGGCTAAACGGATTTGAACCCGAGAGGTCTCAAAATTCGCACGTAAAACCGCTAGTTGCCGCCAGTTTCGACGGATCTGAAACTTCGTATCGTCTTCCGCAGCCATAAAAGTACGTCGTTCTCGTTGATAATCAATTTGCGACTCTCGGTACGCGTTTCGTTCCTGAACTAATGATAAAGGGGCGGTAAACTCAACTCCCGCCCGAAAACCAGCCTGACTTCCACGGAAATCCAGCGGCTTATTTCTGCCAAGAGGCGTACTAACGTCTCCATCTACTACGACATTTAACACCGCTTCGAGAGAATTAGATCGCACTTCCATTAATCTACGAGCATCCATTACCAAACCACGTTGGTTCATCAAGTCCAGCCTGTTATTAAGGCCAATTCGAATCACCTCTCCAATATCCATCGTAAATGGTTCCAGGGTAATTAGTTCCACTCGTAAACCGATCTCAATCACCTGGATTCCTTGGGAGATTCTCAGCATGTCTTCCCGTAATTTTGCCATCTCCAAAATAATTCGCTTTTTTTGGTCATTCGTGAGTTTGTCTTCGCTCAAAAAACTCTGCAGACCAGCCAGACGACTTTCCATTGCCTGCATCGTCTTCCGGACGCCTGAATACAATCGTATATCATTCGATGTGCTTTGGCGAACGCGCTCACGATCTTCCTCTGACAGAAAACGGCGCTGGCGTAATGCCAACAGCTCTTCTGTTTCCACTTCGTTATCGTCGCCCAATAGTACTTCAACATTTTTGATGTCCTGCTCTAAAGTCTCTAAGGCATCTTTGCGAAGTTTAGCCAAGAGCTGTTGCAATCCAGTCAGAACCTCTCTTAATTCAGCCGTCGTGGGTGGGACTAAATTGGGATCTTCCCAGTCCTCTACGTAAACCTTCGCCCACACTTCGACATAGTCATAAATTTCCTGTTCAATCGCAGGCAACAGGGGATCAATTAATTCAAACGGTTTCAATAACGATTCATCGATGCTCATAGGCATATTCGGAGGGAGTCCCAAAAAGAGTTTGAAACTCCCAAGTGAATCCTGATAGATTCGTTCGAATGATCTCAGGCGATTGATAGATTGCGCCAATCTGGTTTCCAACTGTGCAACATCCAAAGTGACGACTTCCGTTCGAATTCGTTGGATCAATTCGTTGACTGCTGCCTGGTAGGAATTTTCCTCACTCAACGCCAGCAATTGTTTCTCATGAGCTTCCGTCATTTCTCCATTCCAGGACAGAAGTTGAGCTTCGTCATCAAATAGAAGCTTATCAACCAATTCGGGTGGATGGATCCAATTCGCGGGAAGTTTTTCTAATTTTTCGGAGAGGACTTTTGGCTTTTGTGAAGAGAGTGCACGCAAGATTTCAACCTGGCGTTCCAGCAACTTGATATTATCACGTTCATTGTTAATGACCTGAGTTTGTTGGAGCAGCTGTAAAAAGCCACTCCCTCCGGCGACATTGTCAGTAAAAAACTCTTTGCGAAATCGGGCGAGCGTCCGTGTTTGATACAATACGTTACGCTCATCCTGTGTCAGATTATTCAACACAATTTTTCGACCGGCACCTAACAAAAGAGGTTGTACCAGCGAGTAGGAAAGCAGACTGACGGAATTGGTTTGATTCGAACCTGAAAACAACCAGAGTGTATTATTTGCCAATTCCACGGCCCATTGTGCACCACTGGGGAGAACCTGATTGACGCCGATACGACTGGCCAAGTCAAGTTCTTGTGTTCCGTTCGCCAGACGACGACGATTGAGTTCAGCCTGAGGATTTTGTCCGCCGATCCCAAGATAACGCACATCAAATTGAAATCGGCCGAAGGTCAAATCCAAAGCTGACAGAAACAAATTTTCAATTTGAAATTGATATTCGCGGCTATTGATGTTGGCAATGTCAATAGTTTCACCCAGTGTGAGATCATTGAGTGCAGGTAGCTCTACACCTTCTAATGCATCACCAGAGGCGGCAATTTCCGCACTCAATTCAGGACTGATACCGTACTGCACGAGCCAGTCTGGATTTTCAATACTCAATGCCCGCCCAAACTTATGCCAACTTTGGTACCCCTTCTTGCATTGCAGCCAATGCATATAAACATTAGCCGCGGGGTCATCGGGAGGCAGTGGTTCATCATTGGGATCATAGGGATCATAAAAGCGACTGCGAGGATCGGGTTCTATGTCGTAGCGGGGAACCTGCCATGCAGGATCATTCGCATTCTCAGCAAGGATTTCGTACGTATCTTGATTCGCTTGATCAAACCAGAATGTAGGAGAACAGCCTGAGTGAACCGCGACCATACCTACGATTATAGCGATCGTTAAAAATGGTTTGAGATTGTCACAAAATGGAAAACGTTTTGTGCGCCTCATGGAAGAGAATCCGTTGTAGAAGATAGTAATGAATCCAGGAATAACGAAATCAATAAAAACCAAAAAGAACTAAGCTGCAGGAGATTCCTGGAAGGGATAAGGACCAGTAACATCCAGAATCGTTTTAGCAGTCTCACGTTGAGAACGTTGGATATGTGCTGACTTTAGTAAGGCCTGTAGAATGCCAGTGAGTTGACGTCTTTGATCGGAATTCAACGCAGACAACAGACGCTGTGAAACGGTACCGTGATAAGACTTCACTTGTTCCAGAATATGCTCGCCTTGATTGGTTACCTGCAACACACGCTTTCGCCGATCTTTTTGTGATTGCTGCCGAATCACCAATTGATCGCTTTCCATACGTTCGACCAGAGTACAGATATTCGATTCTGATTGCCCCAATTTTCGTGCCAGTTCCGACTGAGAACATCCCACTTCACGATCCGCATCGATCACCTTGAGTGCCGCATAGCGGACTTCATTGATCTCCAGTTGCGCAAAGCTATTGTTCAAAGCCGCTCTGACCAAATGGACTGTTCGAATCAGAAGATCGATCTGTTCGACACATTCATTATTTTGTAAAGATCGCCAATCAATGGGACCGTTGACCGTTTCTGAATTGGGTTTGTTATCCTGTTCCATACACACCAACCTCAAACTTACTTTATAAGTAAAATTTTCGTTCTGATATTGACGCCGCGTAATCTGAGCACAGATGATTGGCTCTTAATAATATTTCGGACATGAAGTATTAGTATCTGAAGGACTTATCAGCATAACCCGCAAAGTTTTACATAAGTAAATTCTTATTTTAGGTTGCATTGAAGCCACAAAGAGTGAACAATCACAATAAGTTAGATTGATTCACAGCTCCCAAATCCCTGTCGTGAGAGAATGTTAAATGAAACAGTCCGCGCTCATTTTGTGCAAAACAAAATTCTACCCATTCTTACTATTCCCCCTGTTTATTCTCAGCACATTACTGACGGAAGTTCATGCAGCATCGAAACCAAATGTCATCGTGATTTATGCTGACGACCTGGGATACGGCGACTTAGCCTGTTTTGGACACCCCACGATTAAAACTCCTCATCTGGATCAGATGGCCGCCGAAGGCATGAAGTTTACACAATTTTATTCGGCAGCCCCTGTGTGTACTCCCAGTCGGGCCGCTTTGTTGACGGGCCGTTATCCGATTCGCTCAGGAATGTGCAGCGATAAACGCCGGGTCCTGTTTCCCGATTCCGGCGGCGGACTTCAAGCGGGTGAAGTCACCTTGGCAGAAGCATTGAAAGAAACGGGGTACAAGACCGCATGTGTAGGAAAATGGCATCTGGGTCATCTCCCGCAGTTTCTACCCACTAGTCATGGTTTTGATTCTTATTATGGCATTCCTTATTCCAACGATATGGACAGAGTGGCAGAACGAAAACTGGGACGCAAGATTTTTCTCAAACCGAAAGTGGAATACTGGAACGTTCCTTTAATGCGTGATGAAAAAGTCATTGAGCGACCCGCTGACCAGACAACGATTACCAAACGCTATACCGAAGAAGCGATCAAATTTATTAAGGGAAATCAAAAACAGCCTTTCTATTTATATCTGGCGCATAGCATGCCACATGTGCCGTTATTCCGCTCGAAAGAGACAGCAGATACAAGTCGACGTGGATTGTATGGTGATGTGATTGAAGAAATTGACTGGAGTGTCGGCCAGATTCTTGAGACGCTTAAAGAGCAGGGACTCGATCAGAATACAATCGTCTGGTTCTCCAGTGATAACGGCCCGTGGCTGATCTTTAATGAACAGGGAGGCTCAGCCGGACTATTACGCGAGGGAAAAGGAAGCACTTGGGAAGGGGGCATGCGGGAGCCAACCCTTGCCTGGTGGCCAGGCCATATTCCTTCCGGTTCGGTGACACATGAATTAGGCAGCACGATGGATATCTTTACCACATCAATTCAACTCGCTGGTGGTAACGCTCCTACTGAGCGGGTAGTTGATGGTGTGGATCTGACACCTGTCTTACTGGGAACTGGCAAAAGCCCACGAAAGGAAATGGCCTTTTATCGCGGGACGAAATTGATGGCTTATCGAAAAGGCCCTTGGAAAGCACATTTTATTACAAAACCAGCCTATGGTAGAGAACCATTTAAAGAACACAGTACGCCCGTGTTATATCATCTGGAGCATGATCCGTCTGAAAAGTATGATGTTGCAAAAGCGAACCCGGATGTGATCAAAGAAATCAAGGCGGCCGCTGAGAAACATCAACAAACTATCAAACCCGTTCCGTCACAACTTGAGATTCCGCTCAAGAAATAATTCAAGTTGAGCTAATTAGGTTCTACCAATAACAAATATAACGCGGACCATCGTGTTCCGTTCCAATACGGAAGCAGGTTTCTGCATGAGATTTGTCACGTTCGAACATGGAACAAAAATGATCCCATGCTTCCTGGAATTTGGGTAACAGTTTCCAGTTAAACACTGGACGTGGTTCTGGTAATCGATAATAAGCATCATGAATCAACGCCATCGTAACAGATAGCATTTTCTCATCATAACCCGGTTGAGAAAGAAATAACTCAACTGCTTGTGCTGCATGATGACAATGCTGAAAATCAGGCTCACGTAAGTTTTGTGATGCCATGCGCTCGGTAAATTTAAGGAGGCTATCAACGCCTCTCTGGTTGAGTAAGAAATCAGCTCTCGATTCACTATGTAGTGCAAATTCAATTTTTTGAAAGAGTTCAG
>JAJDEK010000415.1 GCA_029259875.1 Planctomycetaceae bacterium | reverse complement strand
ATGGACGAGTACATACACTTTCAAGAACAACCGCTTTCTGAATTGAGCACACCCCGCAAATATGGTTGTCTGATTACCAATCCTCCGTATGGAGAACGCTTGGGAGAGAAAGAGGATGCCGAAAAAATTTATCACGAAATGAAACGTGTGTGCGAACCTCTGGAGATGTGGTCCATTTATGTGCTGACATCACACCCCGGCTATGAACGCATCTTTGGTCGCAAGGGCCGCCGTCGAAAATTGTATAACGGCCGCATTGAATGTACGTATTACCAATTTCCAGGCCCGCCTCCACCACGCAAAAAAACACCCTGGGAGCAGGCAACCACTGCCAGTGAAAAATCGACCGACGAAAAACCAGTCGACACAGAACCGGCAAACGAAGAAGAATAAAACGTGCGCGTTCAAGCAGACCACATATTGCGGATGTTCTTCCGAATGTCTTCCGCCGTCGTTTCGATCTGAGCGTCCTCTGGTGTGTCCAAATCCTCTGCATTGAAAGCAGGACGCCGTTGAAACAGCGGGATCGTCTTCGAGGAAATAAACCGCGTCAATTGCGCATAGCTGTGTGCCTGATTCCAGCGACGGTTCTGGAAATACTGCCGATGTGGAAAACAGACATAGAGCCAGTTCTTCGCCCGCGTAAGGGCCACGTAAAACAGTCGCCGTTCTTCGTCGATTTCGTCATTGCTCTCCAAAGACATTTCGGAAGGAATGCTACCATCGGCTCCCTGCAGCACATAAACGGCGTCCCACTCCAAGCCTTTCGAAGAATGAATCGTGCTCAAGACCAGGAAATCATCATCGTCCTGACCTGACGCTGCAGTGACATCCTGTGTGGAACTGGGCGGATCAAGGGTGATCTCTTCCAGAAAACTCATACGACTGCTGAAGCGGCTGGCTACCTGTTCCAGTTGCTCCAGATCGCGTTGACGGGACGTCGCGTTATCATATTGCTGATCCAACAGGGGCGCATAAAACGTGCGGACTTGATGAACTTCCGCAGAGATGCCTCGCTTTTCCGACTGAGGCGAGGACAGATTTTTCATCAATCGCACAAACAAAGGCCAATGCTCAACTGTCGCTGCCGGCGGTTTAAATTCCGACCACGCATCAAATCGAAATTGAGAGTCTACCAACATATTCAATAACTGTTGTGCTTTTTTCTGACCGATACCCGGCAAGAGCGTTAACACGCGGAGACCGGAAACCGCATCGCGGGGATTTTCTGCCAGTCTTAAATAGGCCATTAAATCTTTGACATGCGCCGTTTCGATAAATTTCAAGCCACCATATTTATGATAGGCGATATTGCGGCGTGCCAGTTCGACTTCGAGTGGTAAACTATGATGCGAAGCCCGAAACAAAATCGCCTGCTGTTGCAAGGGAATGCCAGCTTCTCGATGTTCGAGGACCTGCTGTACCACAAAGTCAGCCTGCTCGTTGTTATCACTGCAATCGACGATGAACGGGGCCTCCCCAGAAATTTTCGAGGACCAGAGATTTTTTTCATGCCGCTCATGAGCTTCGTCGATAATCTGATTCGTCGCCTGCAAAATTGGTTGTGTACTGCGATAATTCTCTTCCAGCGTGACGACTGTTGTACCAGGATATTCTTCCGGGAAGTCCAGAATATTCCGCACGGTCGCCGCCCGAAAGGAATAGATCGACTGCGCATCATCGCCGACCACGGTCAAAGCGTTCCCATCTGGAGACAAGTTTTTCAGAATACCCGACTGTAAGACGTTGGTATCTTGATACTCATCGACTAGAATCGCTTCAAACTGGCCGCGTAACAGTTTGCCACCAGCAGGATCGGCCACGAGTGCATGCCAGAAGAGCAACAGATCGTCGTAATCGAGTATGTTCTGTTTTTCCTTACGGTCCACAAACGCCTGGAATAGTTTTTTGAGATCATCTGCGTGTTCCAGACACCAGGGATAATGGCGTTCCAGAATCGGCTCCAGCTTCAAGCAGGTATTCACACAACGGCTGTAGATTTCCACCAGCGTTCCCTTGCGAGGGAATTTCTTGCCGTTATTTCCCAGTTCCATCTCGCTGCGAATCGCACTCATTAAATCTTCGGCATCGCTACGATCAATAATCGTAAAGTCATCAGGCAGATTGATGGCCTGCCCATAACGCCTGAGTAACCGAGCGGCCGTTGAATGGAATGTACCTCCCCAGATGCTACGCGACCGTGCAGAAGAGGATCGCTCTCGACCGTCACCCAACGCACGTAATAATGTGTCAACGCGACGAATCATCTCATTCGCCGCCCGCCGGGAAAAGGTGAGCAATAAAATGCGACTGGGATCAATGCCTTGTGAGATCAAATAAGCAACACGGTGCGACAGCGTGGTCGTTTTACCCGTACCGGCCCCGGCAATAATCAACAACGGACCAGAATCGTGACAGGCGGCTGCCTGCTGTTCTGAGTTGAGCTGTTTAAAAAGTTCTTCAAGTTCTGCTGGAATTTCTGACATCCGTGCCTCGCCGAGGTCGAAAGAATTGCGTGTCTGCCTATAGTCTATTTTCGCCGGGCAGACATTTATCGCAAGGGGCGGATCTCAAAATTGTTGATGAACGACTGTTTTTCCTCTGCTTTCAAGAGTCGATCACAGTTCCCGCAGGCGAACATTGCGATAATGCACCTGATT
>JAJDEK010000414.1 GCA_029259875.1 Planctomycetaceae bacterium | reverse complement strand
CTCAATGCCACATGGGCCACGTCGTTTCGATCTGAATGGTGATCTCCGTAGGCACCGAAGTCAAAATAGTGGTCCAAATCGTAGTGTTCCAGTTTCTGCCGTGCCCCGTGTTCAAAATTGCCGGTAAGGAGACCCAGATCGACATGTGCGTGCTGAGAGAGCGCTTCCAGGATCGGCTTAATTCCGGGCAGGACGCGTCCTTGTTTCTCGTTTAGTTTTTCTGCCAGCAGTTTCAGATAGCCAGTTTCAAATCGTTTTCGATTCTCGTTGGTATTGGGAATATCAAAGTACTTGAAGAGATCGGCCATAATAGCGTGATCGGTTCTGCCCGCAGTGGGAATCCCTTCAACGGGGGCTGAGACTTGAAACTCTTCTTCCAGCATATGCAAGATCGATCGTTGGCCTGCACCACCGGTATCGATCAATGTGCCATCAATATCAAACAAACAGATATGCATTTATTATCATTTTCAAAGGCGATGAGAGTGAATAGAACTGCCGCTCTATTCTATACACCTTGAATGACTTCGGAAATGCGGTTTATCGAGATGGGGGCGCCTTTTATTTCAAAGCCTGCGCTTGTGATCACATTCGAGTCGATTTGCTCCAGGTTTTGTTCATAACCTGCCAAGAGTGCCAGATCACAAATTTGATTGATTTTTTTCGGTGTCCCTTCTGTTGCTTTCTGAATTTCTTCAATCGCATCATTCGTAAAGACAGACTTTATACAACCCGATTGGCTCATGCGGTGCAGGATATAGTTTTGAGTCGTTTCCAGGTCGAACTGAGCGAGTTCAATGGCGAGGTCTGATAAATGAGATACGTTGGCCGCCGACCCGGAACTCAAATTGTCAAACGTCGTCACGATGGAGAGCGAGGGGTACTCCTGGTTTCCGGAATGTAGCAGGCGTTCAATCGTCTTGATACACTCAGCATGACTCTTACCAACATGATCCAAGAGCAAGATCACGCGACTTTGAGTCAATTGTAAACCGGTCAGATAATCGGCCAAAGATCGCCAAAGTTGAGGCAGCGCGGTCGTGTGAGTTGGTCCCAGACGTAACTGGGCACACACTTGCCACAGAAATTCTTCTTCTGTCAGGCCAAGGAGATCAATGTATTCACAGCGATGTGGGCTACGTTTCAACAAATACTGAAGCACTTTAAGAGTGAGCGTTTTTCCTGTACCCGAGGGGCCCGTGAAGACAGCACCTTTTTTTTGCTCTTCAGCGACAAATAAAAGCCGCGCTAGTGCCTCTTCGTGGAGCTCACTTTCAAAAAAGTATTCCAGATCCAGTCGTTGATGAAACGGAGCTTGTGTGAAATTCCAGAAATCGCAATACATGATTCTTTTTGACCTGTTGAATTTTGGGTGAGAATCGATATGTCCAGAATCTCTTTTCCTTGCAGAACATACAGGGATCGAGATACCATCCAATAACAGGGGCTCCTCTTCTCAGAGTAATGGATCGCAAGTATCCTCTGAGTGTGAAGTTTCCCTTATTGTTAAAAGTCGGTCATTCGGTACCATCGGCATGACTGAGCACTGCCTGGCTATTCTATTTTTCTCCAACTTGCGTATTTTAAAGAGCTTAAAGTTTTTCTAGAGCGCGTCCAATTTAACTATAGCGGCTTCAACACGATTATACTTGATCCAAATGACCCTGGAGACGCTACAATCAACCTGGATACAGGCTGGTTCAACCCTTTTTGAGAGAGTTTATGCCACACCGATTTTATTTCGAAGGTTCTTTGGACCCGGATCAATTGCTTTTGGAAGGCAGCGAAGCGCATCACGGGCTACACGTCTTACGTCTGCAGGTGGGCGATTCCGTGCTGGTATTTAACGGGACAGGGGCTGAAGCAGAGGGGGTCATCACAAAAACTTCGCGAAAAACCATCGAAATCAAGGTGATCGAGCGATGTGAAACCCCTGTTGAGACTCAGGTTCCCTTGATTTTAGCCACAGCAGTTCCCAAAGGAGATCGCTTTCGCTGGCTGGTTGAGAAGGTGGCGGAGTTAGGCGTCAGTAAATTGGTGCCGCTGATTACAGAACGAAGTAGTGTTGATCCCGGCGAGAATCGTTTGAAAAAATTACAACAGACTATTGTCGCGGCAGCGAAGCAGTCGGGCCAAACCCGCATGATGGAATTGGCATCTGTGCAGAAGTGGGATGAATTTTTAGAGGAAGCCTCTCACTCTGATTGTCAGATGTTTGTCGCTGACCCGAATGGAGCAAGGCTGGATGTTTTGAATTCCATTTCAACCGACTCTTCAGGTTCCTTGGTTTTGATGATTGGACCAGAAGGCGGCTTCTCTCCTGATGAACTCAATTCGGCATTAGAACAAGGCGCAAAGCCGATTAAGTTGAGCGAGGCGATTTTACGAATTGAAACGGCGGCCATTTTATTCGCCGGGCTGATTCGCCTGGCTACCGACCAGTGGGAGTGATCAGCAGGGAAGGGCCAGTCCCATTAGCCGAACAGGTAACCCGACCGAAGAAAGAGCGCAACACTATAGATCACAACCCCTGCCACAACCAATGAGCCAAAGTTCAATAAGTTGCGTCCCGTGTTGAATTTTTTCCTGGCAACGATTTGTGCAATTAATGTCACTACTGCAACCAGTCCAAATTTAAAATAGACCAAACCTTTGATTCCCCAGCCGGCGAGAAAGTAATTTGCGATCTGATTTGACTCTCTGAAATTACCTGTTACCAGCAGGATATATGTCATGAAGACGTCCAGCGCATTCACCAGGATAAAGAAGCAGGTTTCACGCTCCAACGGTAACTGATGAGCCCAGAAAGGACGGCCCTTTTTTTCTTCGGGAGGTTCGGTATGAGTTTCTTCCATGATAATAGCTCACTTGACCAAAGACTAAAGTAACGTTGATTTATGACTAAACCAGTTTACGTAGTTCATTGATGTAACCAGGGATCGCTTCTTTAGGTTCTTCTTTTGCTTCGTATTCTAGCACAATAAATTTCTTATAGTGCGCATCTTTCAGAATTTTAACAATACGTGGAATGTCTGCGGGAACCTCTTTACCGCGCATTCCCATTTCCACTTTGATCTGGGCATTGATCGCCAGCGGAGCGATTTGTTTGAGATCGGCGTAAGGGTCTTCTGTTCGGAAGTTTCCACTATCAAAATTGATTCCAAAGTTAGGTGCTTTATTGACACCTTCAATGATTCTCATCATCTGCGCGGGCGTGGAAGTAATGCCGCCATGATTCTCGAGCGCCAGGCTCACTCCTTTTTGTTCGGCATATTTCAGCGATTCATTGATGCCTTTCTGGCACATGCGAATTGCCTCGGCTTCATTTCCTCCTTTGGGAACGCGGCCGGCAAAAATACGGATGACGGGCGCACCCAGAACTGCTGAATAATCGA
>JAJDEK010000413.1 GCA_029259875.1 Planctomycetaceae bacterium | reverse complement strand
TTGGAATAATCGATGTGCTTATAAGCAAACATGCCGATCCAGATTGAGCAAACCATGATCACGAGAATCGTACAAATCCAACTCAATTGGAACCGTTCGTGGATGAGAGCTCCTTTGCGATAAAACTGCTTACGGCTTGCCAGCAATGCTAACAGGATCACTCCCAGGAGCGCCGCCTCTTCGTAATCAAATCCCTTTAACAACGAAACGATAATTCCCACGCCTAATAAAAGTGTGATTAACCACCAGGCAGAATCGAGTCTCCGTTGTAGACCACGGGAAAGAACAAGCAACGCGGCACCTGTAAGGCTGCCGATAAAGTGAGAGACCTCAATCAATGGTAGAGGGATCGTATGTTGTAAAGGCCCAATCCGCGCAGTGACAGTAGGAGTCGCTCCTGAGAACAGGAGAATGGCGCCTGCCAGGAGAGTCGACCAGGAGAGAACCAACGGGGCGATGGAAATTGACCAGCGGTTGACTTCTTTTACGAACCGTGTTGCCAATCCACGATTAAGTGAAAGCTCATGTAGTGCTAACAGAATGAGTGCTCCGAAGAGCGGGAGCAGATAATAAATGACACGAAAGACTAATAATCCGGCTAAAATAGTAGCCGAAGATTGTGAGGCGACGAGACTGAGAATCACTAATTCGAATACACCCACACCACCGGGAACGTGTGAGAGCACGACGGTGACAGTCGCCATGAGGAAGATTCCCAGGAATTCGACGTAACCCACCGATAAGTCAGGTGCTAAAATTGTGTAGAGTATCACACCAACGAGTACGAGGTCTGCTGCAGAAACAGCGAGCTGTAGAAGTGTCATCCCCGTTTTGGGTAATTGTATTTTAATCCCTTTGATCACAATCGGTGATTTGCGGATAAATGTGAGAGAGGTATAACAAGCCGCTGTGGCTAGCAAGATGTAGCCCAGCGGTTGGACGTTGTCAAAAGGGAGGTGCAGTGATGCAGGGATCGGGAACGGTTGTGTAATAAAAACGACACCAGCCAAAGCAAATACGCCAACCCAATAGGTTGTGCCTAGCATGATGACTAGTTGCAAAATTTCTACTGCCGATAAACCCCAGGCCGAATAGAGTCGATATCTTACTGAGGTTCCTCCAAGTATCGCACCAAAATTGTAACTAGTGGCAAAGCCGGTAAACGAGGCAAGAGAAATCTTGCTGAACGGGAGCGGGTGTTGAATGGCACGAATCGCCAAATAGTCGTATCCAATGAGAATCAGATAATTGAACACAGTCAATCCGGCTGCCGCCCAGAGACGCCAAACAGGGATATGTGCAACCGCAGCACGGATTTCGTGGATGTTGTAGTGTTTCAATTCCTTGGAGAGTAACCAGATTGCTCCAATAAAAATCGCGATGACGAAAACCGGAGCGAGTTTTTTGAGATAATGAAACATTAACGCTTCTTAATGATTAAAGGCAGATGATGCCGTAAGATTGAATGCTACCATTTACGTATAAAATACTTTTCATTTATAGAGAATCAAAAATAAGTGATCAATATCTCTCATTCGTATTGATTTTCTTGTATTTGAAAGGGTTATCGCCAAAAGTGATATAAGGCGAGCAGAAAATATTTATCTAAATCCCTTTTTTTGTGTAGTTGTCAGATAGAGATTCCGTTATGGAAGACGGCACATGAAATTTCTGAAAGAGATCATAAATAATGCGTGCAAAATTGAATAGCCGCGAATAGAATGAAAGTTAATGACAGTTGGCCTTTAAGAGCCGTTTACCTCTCTCACATAGAAATCTAATTTCTACACCATTTCTGAAAGATATCAGAATGAATTTCCCCAAAGACAAAACTTCTTTTTGTTTTACTGTCCCTATTTTGACACTGTTGTTTGTTTTTAACAGTACTGCCTTGTTTGCTCAGTTTCAAAGATCTCCCTTGGCAGAGAATTCAGGAGTGACATCGTCCCCAGCTCAGTCAACGCCACAAGCTGCAGATGTGAAGCGCGCCATCCAAAGTACGTCTGCCGCCTTTAAACAGGCATTCGACCAGGGTAATGCCAAGGTTGTTGCCAGCTTTTGGTCTCCTGAAGGTGAGTATATCGATGCCAAAGGGATGCGATTGGTAGGACGACCTGCGATTGAAAAAGCATATGAAACGTATTTCAAGCAAAATAAGAATGCGAAGATTCAGGTTGCCATTGATTCTGTTCGTCAGATTGGTAACAACCTGGCGATTGAAGAAGGACGCACTGCTGTCACAGTTTCAGGGGGGGCTCCTGATTTTAGTCAGTATACAGCAACGTATGTAAAGCGTGATGGCAAGTGGAAAATGGTCAGCGTAAAAGAGTCCGGTATGACTCCTTCTGTTGCACATTCTGGGCTAAAAGATCTGGAATGGATTATTGGAACCTGGGTTGTTGACGATCAAAAACTCTCACTGGCAACTAAATACGAATGGTTACCTGGTAAAAAATTTGTTGAACGGACTTTTTCAGCAAACGTGAAAGGTTCCACAAAACCCATCGGTAAACAGATTATTGGCACGGACCCGATCAGTGGACATCTTATGTCATGGACGTTTAATTCTGATGGGAGTCATGCCGTCGGGATTTGGACTGCTATCGATAATGGTTGGGTGATTGAATCGCGGGGTGTCACGAGTAATGGGAAGATTACGAGCGCCAATAACATTCTGACAAAAATTGATGATAATGGCTGCCGTTGGCAATCGGTCAAGCGGACTGTGAATGGAGTCGAAATGCCGGATGCACTTGAGGTGGTCTCAAAACGAAAATAACAATCTGACTCAGCTTACAAATATCGTTTGTGAAATATCAAATTTAGGGACAAGTATTATGAAACTATTCATCAGCTTCCTTTCAATCACGGCAATTTTCTGTTTCTTTCAGGAGCAATCTGTCACCTGGGCGAGAGGCTTTGGAGGAGGCGGTTTTCACGGAGGCGGAGGTGGCGGCTTTGGAGGCGGGGGCTACCATGGTGGCGGCGGTTTTGGTGGTGGAGGTGGTTATCGACCTTCCGCGGGTGGCTTTGGTGGCGGTGCCAATTTCAATCGAGGTCAATTCTCAAATTATGGAAGCCGCTTTGATCAGCCCAGCCGCTTCAATGACAATACTGGCTTCAATAGAAATTTTGCGAACCAAGCCAGATCCTTTGATCAATCCGGAGGGAATAATTTCAATCGATTAAATAACGGCAATATTAATAGAGGGGATTTCAACCGGCTTGGAAATGGAAATATCAGTTCGAGAACTGATGGCCATCTCGATGTTGGTAACATGAATTTCAATCAACGTCCAACACGGCAAGGTTTGGACAATTTTCTCGGACTTCCTTCGGATGCAGGGCATCATACCGTCACAAACTCTCACCCTTATGTTCAGGATTTTACCGGACGTAATACGGTAAATCGTTCGATTAATTCGGGATCAGGTTCCGGGAATGTTGTTCATGGACCAGGTGGGGGAGTTGCGGGAAAAGGTACCTATACGGGACCGCGTGGGAATACGATTTCAGGAGGAGGTGCCATCGGGCCAGACGGTGGTCATGCCGCTGGTGTTAAGGTTGATGGTAAAGGTGGCGG
>JAJDEK010000412.1 GCA_029259875.1 Planctomycetaceae bacterium | reverse complement strand
CGAGGAAATCAAGCAGTTCGGGATGTGAAGGGCGTTCTCCTAATACACCAAAATTATCGACACTGGGAACAATTCCACGACCGAAAAGATGTGCCCAGATCCGATTCACAATGACGCGATGTGTTAAGGGGTTGGTGGAATCATTGATAGCTTGCGCTAATTGGAGTCGGCCACTTCCCGGAGTATTTGCAGGAGTAGTACCATTCAGCGCTTCCAGAAATCGTCGTTCCACTACTGGTCCGGGATTTTGGTGGCTGCCTCGAATCAGGACATGGTCATTTTCAGAATTTCCATCCATAATCGCCAAAGCGGTTTGTGATTTAGTTTGAATAGACTGTTTCAGTTGTTTGCGCTGTTTTTTGTAGTCTTCAATTTCTTTGGAAAGCGCCAGTCGTTCCTTGCTTTGAGGTGCTGAAAATAAATCAGGATGAGTGAGTACCCAGTTGATCAGGGAAACAGTTTGCGCGCTTGGCTGCTTGTCACTTCCAAAATATTCATCGAATGCATTCTGGAAAGCTTTTTGCACTTTTAGATTCTTCAGGCTGATCGAGGTTAAGGTTTGCTCGGGATGCGGTGCCGAGTGTTTTACTTGGTAGACTTCCAAAGGTTCTTTATCCAGAGCCGTGAATTCAAGATGAACACGATGCCCTTTGTATCTGGATAAGTTGTGAGTAATCCACTGTGGTTGGTTTTTGGGATTTGCAGAAACTTTTTTCAGGGTAGATCCATGTAGGGGGCCAAATAACATGCGATGGGAATCAACACAGGCGTAAACCCAGCAGTTTCCCTTGACCCGATAGGAAACCGGTCCTCGTACTTCGAAGGTCGGAGTCCGCAAAGTGCGGCCTGAACGGGGGAAAGATCGCAGCTTATTTTTCTGATTCATTTTTGGTGAGGGCGCATCGGCTAACTCATCCCAGAGCGAGTCACGTCTCGCTGCACCTTCCAGAAGAGCCGTGATTGGGACCTGCTGATTGGATTGATCCAAAACCAAAGCCCCCCGTTGTCGCGGAGCCAGGCCGAAGGTGAACCCGTCGGAAAGAAAATTTTCTGGAACGCATTTACCGTAATCTATAATTGTTCTGTCATCGGGGTTGGGGCTCGCAGTTGTCTTTGGGTTGAATGATGAGGGAGAGGCGAGAGATGCTTCTGTTTCAGAATCCATAAAGAGTGTCGCACTCAGGCTATTTTCTTTTCCCTGGTTGCTCTGCAAAAATTGAACCCAGCGTTTGAGAATCGAGGCATTGAGTTTCTGCGCTGAAGACTGCTGTTTGATTTCTTCATCAAGGTCAGGCGATGTTTTGGGCTGAATTTGGCGGGCAAGTAAATCGGCGGTCTGATAATAGGCCGAGAAGTTTTTCATCTCGGTAGCAAAGACATTTTTCAGTTTTGCTTTCAGAATCATTTGTTTCTGTTGATGAAGTTGTTCTGCCTGCTGTGCGATTTTTTGATTGTGTGCCATCGTTTCGAAACGCACTTGATGGTAGTTGCTGCTTTGCAGGTATCCATACAAGGCGTAATAGTCTTTGGTCGAGATTGCATCAAACTTGTGATCGTGACAACGTGCGCAGGAAACGGTCATTCCTAGAAATGATTTGGTCATCACATCAATCGCGTTATCAAATCGATCCGTTTCATCCTTGCGAATATCTACGGGAGAGTGAACCCACTCACCCAAATACCAGAATGCCGTTGCGAGCACAGACTCATTAAATTGTTTCTCAGGATGGAGTCGGGGATGCTCCAGTAAGTCACCGGCAATATGCTCTGTGACGAATTGATTGTAAGGGATGTCTGCATTCAAAGCTCGAATGACGTAGTCACGAAACTGATAAGCATTCGGTGCATCATTATCAAATTCGTGACCCCTTGATTCCGCATATCGCATAAGATCCAGCCAATGCCGCGCCCAGCGTTCTCCGAAATGGGGAGAGGCCAGAAGTTGATCGACTATTTTTTCCGTCGCATTTTCTGATTTATCATTGAGGTAAGAGTGTATTTGTTCGGGAGTAGGCGGAAGACCGATTAGATCAAAATACATTCGACGAATAATCGTCCGCTTATCAGCAGGCTGACTGGGTTTCAATTTATTATCTTCTAACTTCGCGAGAATAAACTGATCAATGGGGTGTTGTGACCAGGTTTTATTTTTCACATTAGGGGGCGACACATCTTTGAGAGGTTGCCAAACCCAATGTTCCTCTCTTCGTTTTTTTAGATCAAAGGCTTCAGCGGTTTCAGTCTCTGCCGGCGGTTTTTCTTGAGGCCAAGGTAGTCCCATTTCGACCCAGCGTGACAAAAGATCAATTTGTTCTTTTTTCAGTCGCGTGTTGGGAGGCATTTCGAATGATTCATAACGTACGGCTTCCAGCAGCAGACTTGCATGCGGTTTTTTGAGTTCAGCCGATGGTCCTGAATCGCCGCCTTTCAGAATCAGAGCCCGTGAGTCCAGCCGAAGTCCGCCTTCCAGCCGTTTAGAATGGCCGCTGTGACATTTGTAGCAATGTTCGGCGAGTAACGGGCGAATCGTTTTTTCAAAGAACTCCAACTGTTCAGAAGAAAACGTAGGAACAGAGTCTGCTTTAGATTTTGGTTCCTCTGCCGAAGTCGAAAAACTGACGGAACCAGCTAATAGCAATAAAACAGATATGATTCGGAGAATTTGTTTCATGCTCAGAGGTTTCTTTTCAGAGTACAAGTTGTGGTTCAGCCGAAGACGATGTTGGCAGTCCCATTCATTCTCAATGAGCGCACTTCAAGGTGGTGGGGACAACATCTAATTGATGAATGTTGCCATAAAGCATTTTAACGCTTTTGGTTGGAGCGATTCAAGGTTTAAATAGCGATGCTGAGCACCGAGAAATGAATTCGATGTTGGAACGTTAAACTAATTAACTAATTCTGGGAGCGGTTTAGCGTTTTCTTCCACCAGATATTGAGGACGACCACTGAAATCATCAATCGTCGTCTGCTCTGTTTCGATACCTACATTATGGTATAGAGTTGCAAAGAGTTCCGGAAATGTGACGGGACGATCGATGGCTTCTCCGGCCAGTCGATCTGTGGCACCAATGACTTGACCGGTTTTCATGCCGCCTCCGAACAGAATTGCAGAATTGACTCGCGGCCAGTGATCTCGGCCGACTTGCGCGCTGATTTTCGGTGTGCGTCCAAATTCACCCCAGATGGCGACTGTACAATC
>JAJDEK010000411.1 GCA_029259875.1 Planctomycetaceae bacterium | reverse complement strand
GTTCGCGTTCCTTTTTTTTCTGCTGTTTATCTTTTGCCATTTGGCTATTCTCCGGTTATTTAGATGTTCTCTGATCAATCTCTTTGTAGGTCAGTTAAAATGTAATTGTCATCATTCTAGCAGAGAGATACATTTAGGGCTAGAATGGTTCGCTAGATGCGATGAAAAACAGTACTAATGCATCTGATATAGCTGCAAAACGCATCTTTTAAAGCTAAGACCATGATTGGTGAGCATGCGAATCAATTGTGGAGTCATACATTAAGTTGATGAGTATTACGACAAGTCATGCAGGAAGAAGCTGCCTATATTTGTGATGCCTGTGGTGAAGAAATCGTCATCCCGGTCGATATGACGGCAGGAGCCGTGCAAGAGTATGTTGAGGATTGTCCGGTATGCTGCCATCCGAATGTGGTCCATGTCGAGGTCGAGCCAGATGGAGACATTCGGATTTGGGCAGAAGGTGAATGAACGCATCAGATTTGTGAAGAGGTTATTCCTCTTCGGAACCAATGAGCCGAAAACGAGGCACCTGCTGTCCATCTATATCAACCGTCTCCAAAAACATCGCCTTTGGTCGTACCCAAAGTCCTTTTTCACCATAGTCCTGTCTGTATACGACTAATTCTTCTTCGGTTTCACTATGGCGCGCTACGCCAATAACAATATAATTGTTGCCTTTATAATGTTGGTAACGTCCATTTTTCATGTTGATTCCTCTCCTGTCAATGTTTCTGCCATAGCTTGTTGAAGTGGACAATCCACAGAAATTGATTCACCTCGACGGTATCGACTCAATAACTCCTTGGAGCGTTGTGCCAGCATTCGGCGTACTTCACGCCGTTTCCCTTTGACTCGTGGAATAGACATAGAGTCGTAGGCCGTGGTCTGGTGCCGCATCCAGGCGATGACGGCTGCTTCAGCCCGTTGCTCCACGGGAATTCTCTTGGTTCGTGCAACCGTACCACTTCCCACGGGTGTTGCATGCTCGGTGATGGCGTGTGCCATTTGATGTGCTAAGTCTTTATAATCGGGATGAAAATCAAGAAATGCGAAAACAGCATGAAAGAAATCATCCACGTATTCCGTTTGAATTTTCTCTCGCCGACGTGTGCTTGCTGCTTTACGTTTGGCATAAGATTCTGTTGAACGCTCCGCTTCTAATGCTTCGCGAATTTGATCAATGGTGGTTGCCGGCGCCCAAACTCCGCGAGAGAAGACTTTTCTGCCTTTCTTCTCTTGAACGACCCAGTGGTCGCCTGCTGCCTTCACGCGACGAGTCAATGCGGCATCACCGGGAAGAAGTAAACTCCAGCCTTCAGGAGTCGATAAGACTTTGCCGTCAGCAGATTTCACTGTATCTGGTGTGGATCCCGGAGAGTAAATATGATCGCTCATTGTCCTTCAACATCCTTGTAAGGAATCTAATTCGTTGTGTTGAGTTCTAGTCTGACGTGACTGTGAAATCATGTGTATGGTATTTATGGCACTTCAAGCAGCTTTGTGTTGCCGTTGATTTGTTATGACAGGTGGCACATGTTTGTTGACTGATCGGTTGAAAGCCACTGGTACAGGACTGCTGGCTATTGCGATTGATCTGCCAGAACAAATTGGGTTGATTGCGGGTGAAATAATCACTCTGTAAAATTTGGAGTTGCTCTTTTCCTGACTTCTCGAATTTATGACAGTGGGCACAGTTGTTTTGTTGATTTGTTATAATATGTGGTGCATGTGAGAATCTTGTGAATTGTTCTTCGGTTTGATGCGACTGGAAAGGCAGCCAATTGATTGTGGATGTTCCACTTTCCGGATTTTCATCAACAGAGTGGCAGAGTAAACAGCGACCTGATGCAAGAGCACCATTCGATGCTTCTGTCCCTGAGGCAGTTGGGTTTGAGAAAATACGCCACATGCTGGAATCATCTAATGCATTGGTTTTACTTTGAACTACTTTATCTAACCAGCCTTTAATGAGTGGATCAGCATGTCCAATAGGGCGATAGCGAATGGTAAAATCTGCTTCCGAAATATACCAGCCATTACTGGTATTAATCGACACTATACTCAGCTTCTCTTGATCCTCTTTCTGCGCCACAGTCGGTATTGGTTTTTTCTCCAGGTAGTTTTTCATTTCGGTCGCCAGATTCGGAAACCAGATTTGCTGCGCCTGCGATAACGAAGGAATAACAGAGGGTCTGAGGTTCAGATACTCGGGTGTTCTATTTCCAAGACGCTGTTGCAATGCTGCTTCGCCTTCAGTGGAAATATCATAGAGCAATCTTTTAATTGACCAGACAATATCTGCTACAGCAGCACGATGTTCTGGTATGGTGTTATTTAGTTTGCGATAATCGATATCACCAAGCTGTTTGATGGCATTTTGATATTGAGGGTCGCCTGCAAGCAATACTTCCATGAACTGTGGCAATCTGGCAGTCCTGAATGAGCCTTGTGTGTTCGGCCACTCTCCCTGCGATTTCATGATGGAGACAGAGATTACAGGGAGCGCAAAAAACGGAACGCCTGGAAATTCGATATCTTCAATTTGAGGTTCGTGACAACTGGCACAGGTTTTTTCAAAGCTACTCGTCAGCATAATGCGACCTGTTGCATCAGGAGTATGGCAAGCGCTGCAAGATTCTGGCTTTTGCCCCTGAGGCATCGTACGTTTAAATTCGTCTTTCACAAAATAGCGATTCAGATGCGCTGCGTGATCAAAATAGATACGTGATCGGCGCTGATAAGGATAGTCTCCCAATGAGGGATGGCCATGTGCGAAACTTTCGAATTGTTTGGTATGACAGGCTTGGCATTGAAGGTCTGTTAATTGGGTGAGACTTGCTGTTCTTCCATGATGCTCTCGATGGCAGGTGCCACAGGCAAGTTGATGATTCGTTGCAGGGTGTCCTGTGAACGAAGCAAGCTTCAAAGCAAGCGGCGTTGACGTTGGTTCATTTTG
>JAJDEK010000042.1 GCA_029259875.1 Planctomycetaceae bacterium | reverse complement strand
AAGCAATCTCCAACAGCAGCGCGACGTCCTGCTCTGAGAGCTGACCATTGCCATCGCGGTCCCACTCGGTAAACGTCGTGCCCGCCAGGCCCGGAATAGCGGCGGTGAGCTGGGACGCGGTGAATTCTTTCGCGCTCAGTTGCTGATCCTGGTCCTGGTCCCAGCCTTTCCATTTTTGCTGGAGCGCAGTCAGGTGCTCGGCCACCCGTTCGGTGACAGGGTCCGGTAAGTTGCGTTCTGCCAGCGGAATCGCGGGTGTGTTCAAGTACTCTTCGTATTCCAGTTGACTGTTGTTGTTATGATCGAAGAGACGGAATTCCTGTTTACCAATCGTCTGATGCTCCGGCTTCAGCGTCGCCAGGTACTCGGCTTCGTCCAGACTCCCATCCTGATTCTGATCATGTTTCGCGAATAACTTCTGAGTTTTAAGGTTTGGAGTGAAGAAATATTCTTTATTTGATAAGTATTGATCATTGTTTAAATCAAAGCGATTAAAATAATGAGCTTGCAACGAGAGGCAAAACGGTGTTGGTTCACTTAAGTATTCTGAAAAACTTAATTGATCATCACCATCATGGTCTTTTCGAATATTGAACCATTTACCTACTGGATTACTTAAAGGAGTATAAAGGAACTCATTAATGGATAATGAATTATTCTTGTCAGTATCAAAACCAGGAAAGATAAATTGTGATAGTTGTTTTTGCCAAGATCCAGCATTATGGGTAATTTCCTCTGGATCTAGTTTGCCATCAAGGTTAGTGTCGAATCGATCAAATAAAGTTGCGGGTGCAATGTTGTGGTAAAGAATAGTTTTAAATTCGCTGAAATTTAATTCTTTATTCAGATCTATATCTGCTTTCTGGAACTGCGTTTTGTCTGATTTTGAGCCATAACCGGCAAGTGAATACTCGTTGTAATTTAGCTCATGGTTGTTATCTCGATCTTTTACGATGAACCATCGTAAATTAAGTGTGATACCATATTCCAGTCTTAGTAAATCTCCACTTGAATCGCGGATTCCATGAGCAATATCGAGCAGTTCCTGGATCTCTTTCAGGCTACAAAATCCGTTTTTATCATTATCCCAATCATTAAAAGAGGTCTTTTCTAGTCCTGGTACTGAAAGCGGGATTTGTGAACGGAGAAATTCTTGTTGATTGAGTTGATTATCTGAATCCAAATCCCATTTGTGCCAAGAATTGTTGATCCTGTTAAAATGAAGAATCACTGTTTCTTTTATAGGGTCATCAATATTATCCAGTTGATTGACTGGAACAATAGATGAGGTTTTGGAATATTCAGAGTAATCCAAAAACTGATTTTTGTTCAAATCATAAGTCAAAAACAAGCTTTTTAGTGTTTCAGTACTATGCCCCCGAAAACCATTACTAAATTCCTTTAGGTCTAGCTGGTCGTTTTCATCATAATCCCGATACCGAAAATCATTGAGTGTTCTGGGATGTTCGCCGTGGCCTCGGTTTATAAACTCATCTAGTTCAATAGTCTTATTGAAATTAATATCCCAGTAATAAAACTGAATTCGTCTTTTTTCTTGAATACTTTGGGGAGAGGATGTGATAAATTCTGAAGCCGACAGACCTTTAGATTTGTCTGTATCAAGATTTTCAAATAGTTTGGTAACGATGACTATTTTCGATTTATTTTTTTCCAAAATGTCTTGTGCATGTATGCAATTATTTAATAATCCATTCATCATAATGAGCAAGATAAGAAATGGCAGTAAGCTCAGACGTGCTATCGAATTTAAGAAATGAGTTGACATAATAGTTCTTCTTTGTGTCTATAGTATATGCAATACGGATTGATTGGTTTAAAAAAACACTTTCATTAGGGCATATAACAATATTCATAAAATAAAAAATGGATTAACTAGTCTCCAATTATTTCGCAAACGACGCGAAAACCAATAAACGGATTCTTTTTCCATGGAACTGTAATTGGATAATTTATTCTGCAACCTTCTCCCACGTATATCCAATCCCCCCCCCTTACTACTTTAAAATACCCATGCTTAGGACCTTGAGGATTTAGTAAAGGAGAGCGACTATAATAGTCACGGTCAAACCAGTCGGAACACCATTCCCATACATTTCCACGCATATCATATAAACCAAATCGATTCGCAGCATAGCTTCCGACTTTGGTTATAGGTAATGATTTGATTTTACCTGCCGCATCACCTGACGTATCAGAGCTATCGCGCTTCGATGTAAAAACATATGGTTGATCGGAACCAGCACGACATGCATATTCCCATTCTGCTTCTGTTGGCAACCGGTACTTTCGCTTTGCAGACTTCTCTGTAGTGGTGTCAGAAAGGCGTTGGCAAAACTCATTTGCATCATTCCAGGTAACTTGTTCAACAGGAAATTGTTTTGTATCCTCAAGTTCAGATTGGTGATTCGCAGGATTTGTCCCCATCACTTTTTGATACTCTTCTTGAGTCACTTCAAAACAACCAAGATAAAATTGGTGTGTGATCTGAACAGGATGCTGAGGGGTCTCCGGCGGTAATTCATGATTGTTGCCTTTATCAGGCAATCCCATGATGAACTTGCCTTCTGGAATTAGAATGAATTTCATGCCCAGCGAATTTGAAATTTCTGCTGGCTGTTTTTCAGTATTTAGAGAGGGGTGAAGATCATCGATGCCAGAGGCATCCTCTAATATATTGCTCTTGTTTAATTGTTCCTCATAATTCGATGCCAAGATTTCTGTTGGAGTTTCTCGAGAATGGATGACATGCCAAAGACCTGGGTCAATTTTGTCTGAGATGAACTTTACTGTTCCGTCCATGAACAGTACGTTCACACCTCCTTCGTGTTGGCTACGCGCTGTTGCCTGCAGATTTTGGTCTATATAAGAGGCACACCCCATCTTCTCTTCTAGAATTTTTTCGACTCCGAGTATCTTGTGTAATTTTCCGCAGCCCATGATATCGTCAGCTCTATCCCATGAATTGTTCGGTCCATAGGCATCGCCATTTATACCATGTCCCCAGGTAACACTACTGCCAATGTGTCCCCAAGACCATACCCCTCGAGGGTCGGTGGGATGAATTCCTGTACGAATTTCTTCGAGGGCAACGAGATTTGATAAACCATTCGTAAAATCATCAAAAGAGAATGACTTATTAAAACCAGCTATTCCATTTCCCCAATATTGGAAGGTTCGTAAGTCTTGATCAATTACTAAATGCGCGAAATCTCCAGTTGGAGATGCTGTTGATCCATGACCTATTTTTGCAGTATGTGTCCCTCCATTAATAGCATAATTACCACGTGCCAATTCAACAGAGCGGTCAGCAGACGACTCAAACACATGTCGATTTTGTGAGTTACTGTATGTATCACTGGGGCAACTCAGGAATGAAATATAAGTGGTTCGTACTTTGGTGTTCCGATCATGGGCAACAGGTAAGTTGTTGTCATAAGAGTCTGCCAAGTGTGCTCTGCTTGAGTAGGGAAGTAGTAATAAGACCCAGTTCGCATGTGAAAATAAATTGAGTTGTTTGCTGATATGTAACCCCAGTGAATGCATGCTATCTGTACCCCAGATCGCAGCGGGGGGTAAGCTCTGATGGGTTTCATGGTAGTTTTTTAATGCTGTTCCTAACTGCTTCATATTCAATTCGCACTGCTGCCGTCGTGCCGACTCTCTCATTGCAAGAATCTTTGGACTCAATAAGGCAACTAATAATCCAAGCACGATAAATACAATAAATACTTCGCGTAACGAAAATCCCTTGCGGTTAGAAGGTCTCATGGCTTGGCTTGGAAGAGAGTATTGTTGCATTATATTCAACTTGATATTTTAAAATGATTTCGAAATTTATAATTATTAGTACATCAGCCTTTAAGTTTCATTGAAGCTCAAGACAAAGCTAATTAAACCGTACCATGCACTTCTCATCAATTAGTAAGATTAGGATCTCAAAGCTCTAATTGTCCTAGCTTTTGTTGATCCCTAATAACCTGGATTCTTTCATATAGTCGTAAAACAGGCTCGCAATAATAATCTGGGAAAGAGATTTCTTCGACTAGTTTCCATTCGTTTGAGATGGGTACTTTTCTTTTCAGCCAACGATTTTCATCAAGAGTCCAAATCGATTGAGAATTCGTTTGGTCAATCTTTTTTGTTGTAATATAATCTGATTCCAACATAACGGAACTGCCTTGAAAATAAGGATATTCTTGGCCGCCGCCATGGGTATATGTAAAAATTCTATCGCGATTTTTAGTGCAAGTGATCGCAGTCGTATAAAGCAAGGGGTTACAGACGATAAGTGGCTCAGATGTTTTACTGATATTATCAAATCGAGTAACAGCGGCTTGCATTCCAGGTAATTGCGAATTTTTCTCACGCTGTTGATAATTCCAGTGACTGCAAAGCGCAAGCCCACTAACTGACGCCACAATGGTAATTCTTCTCAGATATTTATTTGGAATACGACAGATTAAAATGGCTGCTGCGGCAAATAACAGTATCTGAGTAAATAAAAAATAACGAGGTTTAAAGATATTTCGTGAAGTCATTGAGTAAAGGATTGCCATGAAAAATGTAATGGCACATGAAACAAAAATAAAACTATCCGCAGGACGTCGTCCCAGTAACAGTAAAACCAGTCCTATAAATACTGCTTGGGCAATGAACAATCCGATCAGTTTCATCTGGGGTGACCACTGATCGCTAATAAAAAGTCTGTAGAAAGTGTCTCCCACATCGTTCAGTTGAAACTGTCTCGTGTAAAAGAGTTTTTCGACTCTTTCGCTTTGATCTAAAAAATTGAGTAATACAGGTTGCCAAACCCAGAAAAAAATGAGCGCCGAAATGAAAACCGGCTTGAGTTGTAAAAGACGGTTTTGAACGACTGAGTCTGGCGATTGAAACCACAGATAACCTGCTGCAAAACAGTATTGGCCTGCAATAATAAAGAGACCAAAGTGGTGCGTATAAGCTAAAGCAACTGCTGTGAAGGTAAACAGAATCCAATCCTGTTTTCCGGATGATTTTTGATGCAAAGCACGCATAAGAAACCAACTGGAGAAAGCAGTCAAGGCTGTCCCCAGGCTATACATACGAGCGATTAGTGACCAGGAAATTTGAATAGGGCTTAAAGCAATAAAGGTTGCCGCTAAAAGTGCAGCCAGAGGTAAAGGGTTTAAATTTTCGACTTTTGATTGGCCTTCGGCAGAATAGGCTTCTTTTACAAAAAGATAGACACAGACAATTGTGATCATGCCAAATGTGATTCCGAACATTCTTGTGGAGAACATGGAAGTTCCAAACAGCATCACCCATAATTTGAGCAATATAAAAGACAAGGGGGGGTGAGTGTCTTGTGAAACACGCTGCCAAAGCTCTGTCAATGAAAACTCTGTCATTTTCAAAGAGAAACTTTCGTCGAACAGATAAGTCACTTCAGTTAAATGCTGTGTACGCAAAAACAAAGCAACAAACAGGATGAAAAGTAAAATCGCTCCTGTAAGGAATACTCTCAGCTTTGTCGTCTGTCGGCCTTGCTTACACATAATGCCAGAAACTGTCTTCTGAATATAAAAGAAGGATGATGCTTAATACTCTCCACCAGAAATAGTCTACTGTGCTAAAGTCATTCCATCCAATGATTGGCTTTGTAGACTGGCTAGAGAAGCATAAACTTTTCCATTACTACTTTGAGTGATAAATTGTACGCGTCCATCACAAAAACCAATATCGTTTATGTTAGAGTTTGATTCCTCATCAGTTCCAATTTCATCTACTCCAGCAAGTTCTATTTGGTTTTCGGATTCAAAATCCACCCTATCTTTAAGTGTGTCCAGAATGGAGTCATCCAATACAGGTCGACTGAGATCAATGTGAATGTTCCGATTGGGATCAAGGGGTACAGCAGGAGTTTTGCTACTTCTGAGAGACAACAATCGTTTCAGCAAACCTGGTTTTTCAACTTCTTCAACGACTTTGAATTCTGTTTGATTGACTGGTTCATCAGGGGAAGAAATAAACGCTTCTAAAACTGATCCGTCTTTATTTTCACCAACCTCTTCAACTGCATTCTTGACCGGTGGAAGAGTTGCAGGATCACGGCGGGCCATGTGAAAGAGGCTGACAACAGAATTCGCCCACGGCCATTGGTCTGCATTACAGGGACGCACTAACACCTCTGATGTAGGCGTTTTTTCACGTATCATTTCGATAATATAACGAAACGTGTACGACCCCAATTCTTGATCAGCTTGTTTGAAGTTCCAGTTACTTGGCATTTGAGTAAAAAATCCACAACGAAATTGTGAGAATCTTAACAATGACGGAATTTTTAAAAATAAGGGCATAGTTTATTTCCATTCAATGTGCACTGTCCCATTGTATATACCTGACTAAGAAAAAACACTTATATTCCGTGTACGTTTTTAAAATATATGGATACTTATTTTATTGACGTTGCCTCAAACTTTGACTTGTTTTCACTGTACGCCATCTAGGAATACCGAATCGAACAAGCCGTGGTAAGACTTCTGTCTTTTACATAGTTGATTTTTGACAAATATAAATCCTTAAAAGAAACTGAGGATAAGAAGATCTGAATATTCAATGGACATAACTCGATTGAGATTCTGCTTCCCAAGAACAAACAATTGAGAAAACAACCATTTATGGTTCACTACCTGAATTCATTTAATTTCAGACTCACAACAAAAAGAATGTGAAACCTTCAATTAGTTACGTTTTTTGAGATCAACGTGTATCAAAACATGGGAACCAGTCTTTACTGGTCTGCTGTTAAAAAACGGTACCAGTTGTTATGTCGAACGCAATCCGCTACGTGCCAATCTCGTCAAACGTGCCGAGGAGTGGGAGTACGGCTCCGCCTGGGCGCGACAACAAAAATAGAACACACCTGCGTGGCTAGCGAAACTAAAAAGACCGTCGCTTCCACGCCAATGGCGGTCACTGGTTAACAAACCACAAACCGAAGCTGATCTGGCTGCTTTCAGAAAGTGCATTGTCCGGAGCACACCCTTCGGCGATTCTGACTGGACCAGTAACACAGCAGTGAGACTCTCCCTGGAGAGCACAACACACCCCCGGGGACGACCAAAAAAAGTACAAACAGAATCCTGATCCGAGTGGTACTCTTTTTTTCTCTCTAAGCCACACTACTGCCAGATTTTCATCTCTGGGCCGATCGTTGCGATCAAGTAGAATGTGATCATACGGGCCAGAGAAAGCTCGTGTGCATCAATTCATTCTATCTACAGAGTGGTCCTGTTCTGCTCATTTGTTTTTGGAGACCGTCGGTCATGATCTTCTGGTATGTGTATTGTCTGAACTTTCTAAAGAAGTCCCTTTCGACTTCGAACCATCATCGCCAAGGGCGTGTAGCGGTCAAGCAAAGTTATTTGCGCATTATTGTCTCGGATATGGTAAAACGACAATTAAAAATGTGCCGTTTTGTTTTGAATGTGATCCGAAAGTGGTTAAACAATACTGCACACCGCGAAGTGGATTTGCCACTGGTCTGCAAAATTCGTCTATTCCTAGCGGGTTTTATAGTGCTAAGAATCACAGGGGGGCAGAACTGCAACAGCGAAAAAAACCTGCCTCGCGCGCGTGACGCATAAGTCAACAGTTTCGAAAACGGCAGCTACCAGTCAACATGAATATTGAAATTTTTTTCGAAGGGGAGAAGGCAAATGAGCCCGATGATCAATTGCTGATCACTGAAAAAGTACGCCCGGGAGGATTCGAACCTCCGACCTACGGATTAGAAGTCCGTTGCTCTATCCAGCTGAGCTACGGGCGCTTAGTTATTGTTTGACACTGATAAGGTAAAGCCAGTTCACTCTTGAACCAGTCTTAACCGGAAAGGGATTTTAGCTTGAAAGTGTTTTCATTCTCAAGACTTATGGCTCAGAATGCTTGATCTGAATTCAAAAAAACTCGCATCTTGCAGAGAGAGATTGCCAATTGATGGATATCGACGGCTTCAAATGAATCTATTTCGCAGGATTGACTCGATTTTTGGGGGTCACTGCGGTTTGAGCATCACGAAGTTGTTTGACATCAATGGGATCGTCGGTCGTCCATTGGCTCACTTCCGGCATATGCACCATACCAAAGGACGTTTGCAGGGGATAATTACAAATACAGCCGGTTGAAAAGCAGGGGATGCTTAACAGGCCATTCGCGGCCACGAGGCTGTTGCTGCAACCTGAGCGTAGATTACGGAGACTGAATTCTTTCTTCTGATCCATATCGACATAGGCGGCGCAATTGTTCCTCAAAAATAGCAGGTTTTGATTTCCAACCGTGTAATTACAACCGCTACGTTTGAAAAGTGGTTTTTTCGATATCTGCTTGCCTGTGAACAGATCGTACTTGACGCCTGCCTGATTAATAAAAGAATCATCATACAATAATAACGGTTGCAGGCCGATCGGTTTTTCCCAGACTTTTTCACCAGTGGCGGCATTCAGGGCTTGCATCTCTTTTAATTTTCCCGTGTAGAGCATTTGAGACTTTACCGAGAATGCAGACCAATCATCATAAGGACGAATCGCTAATGGACCGCGGCCTGTCATGACCCGATGACCGTACTCACGTTTGAATTTCCACTTGACAGTTCCGTGCTTGGGATCGAGGGCTAATACTTCCGACGTAAATGTCTCGGGGGCTGTGCCTCGACGTTTCATTTGATCGGCTTTTAAGGGGGAGATGGAATCAGTACAGAAAACCAACTCATTACCAAGGACCAGGGAATGAATATTAAACCGTTCTTTGGCAACAATCGACCAGAGCTGTTTCCCCGATTTTCGATCAAAGGCAACAATGGTTTTGGCGTCCCACAATCCAGTTTCAATCGCAGGATGGCTGTGCCCTTTGGGAAGATCGAATCCAATGGCGACCAGAATCAGAGGATCAGCTACGCGGACATCGACGACTCCCGGCACGCCTTTCAAATTCGGATCGAGCTTACAGGGGAGCGTTTTTACGATCGAACCATCTTCGGGATTCAGGATGACACATTCAGAATCCCTACCTACAATGATCGCGTGAGGCAGCGTTGCAAAGCGTACAATTGTTGTTCCGGTATCAAAGTTCCACAACAGTCGACCGGTGTAAGCGTCGATTGCAGTAAGACGTTTTGCACGATCATCGAAGGCGACCAATCGGCCGCCGGCGACTTGTGGTTTGACGCCTCGACCGTAGTCTTTGAACTTATGGAACCCATAACCGGG